>NZ_JADCNN020000012.1:0-152901 GCF_014947195.2 Paenibacillus rhizolycopersici
CCGGTCAGGTATCCCCCGACCGGTTTGCTTTATATCATTTCCCCTCCCCTGTCGCCAACGGTAGCAGGTCGCGGCAGGCCCGCTCCAGGTACGGATCGACGCGTAAAAAATCGCGGAACCCCGTATACTCCCGCCAGAGCTCCGCCCTATTCCCGCCGACCGATTTGACGGCACGGATCAGGATGTTTTTCGGCGTATGCTCCATATCGATGAACTCCAGCAGCTGTGTTTTGTAGCCCATCACATCCAGCAGCTTGGCCCGAATCGCATCGGTTGCAAGCGCGGAAAAACGCTCCTTCAGGATGCCATGTCCCAGCAGCGGCTGCAATACCTCGTTTTGCACCTGGTTAAACAGCTCATGCTGACAGCACGGAACGGATAAAATGACCGAAGCGCCCCAGCGGACTGCTTTCTCCAGCGCGGCATCGGTTGCCGTGTCGCAGGCATGGAGCGTAACTACCATGTCGACTGCGCTAAGTTCGTCGTAATCGGCAATATCGCCGACGAGGAACCGTAAATCGTCATACTTCAGCTTGCGAGCTAGCCCGCTGCAATGCTCGATGACGTCCGCCTTCAAGTCAAGTCCGACCACATTCAGTTTTCTTTGTTGCTGCACCGCCAAGTAATGATACAACGCAAACGTCAAATAGGACTTGCCGCAGCCAAAATCGACAATGGTCAGCGGGCGGCCCTCCGGCAAATGAGGAAGAACGTCCTGAACCATTTCGAGAAAACGATTGATCTGCTTGAATTTATCGTATTTTTTGGCGAGTACCTTGCCTTCCGTATTCATAATGCCAAGTTCCACCAGAAACGGAACTGCGGTTCCTTCCTCCAGCACGTACTGCTTCTTCCGGTTATGGGTCAACGTCCCCAGCGGTTTGCGAGACGGCGCTTTTTTCAGGATCGTCACCTTGAACTTCTTGCTGATCAACACCTGATAATCGGCGTCCGCCGTACAAAGCAGCCCTTGTCGGAACGTCTCCTCAAACAGCTTCGTTAACTCGTCCGCTAATGCAGTGGACGGAATATTCTGATGCAGCACCTTGTTCGAATAATGGTAAGCAAATTGATAGTGCAGGCTTTTTTTGATTTCGACCGGCTTGATCTGCACCTTGCTGTAGTCCGTTTCTCCCGTTTTGCGGCGGCCACTGATCGTTGCCGTGATGAGGGTACCCTGTTGCGCCAGTTCGTTCGCGAGTTTGTGCAGTGATTCCATTTCGTTTAACAGCTGCCTTTCTGCATAGGAGTAGTTATGATTTAAAAACGAACCTTCACTTCCGCAAGCCCCTCCTCGACTTCCTCGATCGGCAAACCGCCGGCCGAAAGGGTGTCGGGCGAAAGTGTCAGCAGCCTCTCATAGAATCCAGCCGCGTCCTCTTTAGTCGCATGGCCCTCCTCCAACAAACGATAGAGGGCATTCTCTGCCTGGTCGAACCTGCCTTCGGTTTCCTCCCAGTGCAGCACAAGCCATTCGGTATCTGGCGGCAGCCGATAGGATTTAAGTAGAGATTGCAGCTCGGAAATGGCGGCGGAGATGTCCCAGAGGGAGCGCTCCGCACCATGCAGCGCGGCAGTCAAGTACAGATGCAGTGATTTTAGCCATCGCGAAGCTCCTTCATCCGATTCGCCGGAGGTCTCGTACACATCGCCCTCTTCTTTGAGCAGCCGGGCCAAGCTCTGCAGCTTGTCCGCCTCCACCTCGCCGCCGGTCTGAAACAGACGCACAATGTCTTTAGCGGACAGGTTCTCCAGCAGTTGAGAACTCAAGCGAAACTGCCCTTTAAACAGCTCGTCGAGGGCCCATAACGCCTCAACCTTCTTTTTCTGCTGCTTCAGCATAAACACTTTCCCCAATACTTCGGTCATTTCCTCGATCATCCTGACCAGGTAATCCCTTCGCAGCATGGTTCTCCCCCTTTCATCACGTGACCTTGCCCCTCCCTCTCCCCATCGGTCAAAATAAAAGCCGAAAACCGGAGTTCAGATGGAAGCTCCGGTTCTTTGGCATCAATTCGACTTCGTTGAAGAGGCGAAACGTTGTGCAATCACGCTATTTTTCACGCTTCTCGCTTCTCTTCCGTCACGCTGCGCAAAAAATCGGCGATGACAGCAGCCAGCTGCTCAGGCGCTTCATACATGCTCATGTGTCCTGCACCCTTAATGACGGCCTTCGTGACGTTCGGGCCTTCGGTGGTAAACAGCCGCGCCATCGGTACGACGGCGTCGCTTTCGCCGGCAACTAGCAGCAGCGGCAGCGGCGTATCCGCCATCACGTCCCGGCGATCGGGCCGCTCGCGCATCGCCAGCGCAGCCCCCGTAGCTCCTTGAGGCGGCGTTTTGTAACCAATTTCTTTCACGCGATCCACTTCAGGTACCAGCTTGGTGACATTTTCCGGAGAGAACAGCCCAGGTACCAGACCATCCACAAAGTGGGTGATCCCTTCGGATCGTATCTGTGAAACGGCCTGAAGCCGTTTCTCCTTCGCTTCCTCGCTGTCCGGGAATCCCGTAGAATGGATCAATCCGAAAGCGTTCAAGCGCGATGTATAACGCTGAGCCAATGACAAAGCGGCATAACCGCCCATTGAATGGCCCAAGAGCGTATATTCGGAAACGCCTAAGGCTTCCATGAGACCGGCGACATCGTCCGCCATTTGATCGATCGTATACGCGCCCATCGGCGCAGCAGTGGCCCCGTGGCCCCGAAGGTCAGGGGCAATGACCTGATATTGTTCGGCAAGCAGCGGCTGAACTTTCTCCCAGTAAGCGGAGCTGCCGCAGAAGCCGTGCAGCAAAACTACCGTCTCGCCCTGTCCTTGTTGTTCATAGGCGATCGTTGTTCCGTTGACCGTTATTTTGTCCATTACGCTACCCACTTTCATCCATATTTTAGAGGTTTCCAAATGCTGAAGCCGCGGCGCCCGCGATTTCATCGGCCATCTGCATGACCTTGTAAAGTGAGGTCATCTGCAACGTCCAATAAGGCTTTGGGCCTTTGACGTTGACGACGGCCGCGATGCTGTAGTGCCCTACCTCCGGCAGGCTCGCCCCGACGGATTGGGCCGGTTGCAGCGGCTGGCCGGATACCAGATAATACCCAACTGAATCCGACATGCCTAGACAGGCATCGATGGCGATGATTACGCGACCTTCGGGAATCTCGGCCATGCGCCGCTCCAGATTCGTCGCGTCACAAGGCTCGCGAAGCGTCCCGATCACTTGTCCAAACCCCAAGTCTGTCAACTTGGTTCCTACAAGTGGACCTAACGCATCTCCCGTAGACCGATCCGTACCGATACATAGAAACGTAACGACATCACGGATATGCCGGGCGCGAATGCCTGCAAAAAAAGCTTCCAGTTCTACGCCGCTCAGCTTCCTTCGGTTCAAGCCCGCCGCCGGCCATTCTTCCTGTTCCTGCATGACCTTGACACGCTCCCTCCCGGTATTCCGTACCCTGATTGTAACGCATCCGGACGGCCGATCGCAAAACTTCATGAACCTGCATCCCTCATGATACAATAGTTAATAACCCATAAACCGGAAGGATGAATAAGGCATGGATCTATCCACGAAAAACCAAGAAAATATTGAATACATGATCGAAGCAATCAAGAGTAAGCTGAAAATGGCCTCAGGAGCGGCGATGTCGGCGTCCGCGTTCCACGTTAACCAATATGACGATATCCGCGATGTTTATGACATTGTCATGAGCAAAGAGCGGTTAAGCATCTCTGAAGTCGAAGCCCTTGCCCAAGAGCTCGGGAGACTACGCGGCAAAGCCTAAGGCCGATGCTGCCTCAGCGTCGGTTAAGGTTCCAACCGAAAGATCGTTTCAGCTTGACCTACCTGCCAGCCCTCATCGTTCAAGATCGAAGACGGGAACGCTTCGCGCAACTTTCGCAGCGTTTCCTCGTTTTCGTACCCTAACTGCTCCAGCACGGACAACGCGATCATTCCCCACTCCTCTTCGGAACCATCCTGAATCTTAAACGTCACACCTACGCGCTCGCGACGCAAAGCAAACGCGTAAACCCCTTTGAACCCGCCTTTGGCGACGATATTCGGGTCGCTCAGCAAGATGGAGTCGATACGTCCGGTGCCAGCTACAAGCAGGGGATGGCGATTCATCGCTCCGGTAATGACCTTGGCCGCCTCGGCTGTAGCCGTATCCCCAATTAGATCCGGACAAGCCAGCTTCAAATAGGCGGTCGCCAAAGCGGATAATGGCAGCGCAAAAACAGGGAAGCCGCAGCCATCCGTTCCCAGCGAGATCTGGGCCTCGGGAATCCCAGCCAAGCCGGCCAGTGTCGCCAAAATTTCACGTTGGACCGGGTGATCGGGGTGATTATAGCTGTCCAGCGGATATCCCATCATTTTGCAGTAGGCCAGAACGCCTAAATGTTTACCCGAGCAATTATGATAAATCCGGCGATATGCTCCACCCTGACGCAGCAGCCGCTCCTTGGCCGTCTCGTCCAGCGGAAGGCTTGGGGCGCATACCAGCCTCTCCTCGGCGAGTCCCGTCTTACTCAACAGGCTCTCCAGCGTACCGACATGCACCTCCTCGGCCCGGTGAGAAGCGGTCATGATGGCGATCTCCTCGTCCGTTAATCCATAAGCCCCTATGATCCCTGCGCGGATGCCCGGAAGCGCCTGAATCGGTTTAGCCGAAGAGCGGGTAAATACAGTAGCATGGGGATTCCCAGCCCGCCCGGCAATCCTTGCTTGTTCATCAATGATACAGATATGACCATAGTGGGCGCATTCCAGCAACCCCCCGCGATATTCATTCACCAGTAACGCTTCATTGTTGTTCATCTCATCGTTCTCTCCTTAATCCGGTTCCATTCCTACACAGTATAGTACAGTGAAAGCCCGCTGGCTATAGACCCTCCCGCACGTCTTCTTGGCGTATCGCCGGTATACGAAGCGAGGCTATCTGCGCAAACTATCTGTGGTTCAGAAGCGAACGAAAAGGAGGCAAAACCCTTTATGACCCAACCCGAAGACCAGCAGGAGCAGTATGTCTCCAAACAAATCCGGGCTGCCCAAGCCGGTGAATATCCCGAGCATAAAGACATTGACGAAGCCGAAAACGGATCCATGGTGAATGACATGGAGGACTTGATTCAACTAGGTGATGACATGGAGGCTATGAAAACGAGCCAAGAGGATCTAAAGCAAAGTGGCTTGTTGTCCGATCCGGAGCAATAGGCTGTTTACAAAAAAGCGTTGCCTCAACTTCCATAGGCAACGCTTCTAAGTCGTGTTCATATGATCCATAATCTGCTTAAGCTTCTCGGTTGCCCGTTTCTGGATCCGGGATACGCTCATTTGAGACATTCCCAGCTTCTGAGCGATCGTCCGTTGGGATTGTCCATCTTGAAAAGCCATCAGGAGAACCTGCTGTTCCTGCGTTTTCAATTGACTCAGCGCTTGCTGCAAATCCATCCGATTCTCCACCGCATCGTAATCGTCGGCATCCGTGCTGATCATCTCACCTAGCGTTGCGGCGCTTTCGTCCGGTGATAGCGGCGAGTCCAAGGACACGTAGTGATAACATTCTCGTCCAGCCAGCACCTCGACGGTTTCTTCGACCGAGAGCTCCAGATATTCCGCGATCTCCTTGATGTCAGGGGACCGCTCCAGTTTGACGGTAAGCTCATCGATCGCCTGCTGGACCAGCGCTCCCTTTTCCTTAATTCTTCGCGGCACTTGAATATACCAGGATTTGTCGCGCAGATAATTTTTCATATGCCCGATCATGCTTTTCATCGCATAGGGCTCAAACGGAATGCCTAGCTCGCTGTCGTACTGTTGAAGCAAACGAACCAGCGCCATTTCGCCCACCTGGTACAAGTCCTCATACAAATCCGGCCGATTGCGGGCAATTTTGCCAGCGGCCATTTTCACCATCGGATCGTATTTGCGGATTAACCGGGTGGCGATCTCATTATCCTTGGTTTGCTGGTACAGCCGAATCAATCGAGTCGATTCGTGGAATGACTCTTGGGGAGCCGTTCGGTCGGTCATACCTTCTCCTCGCTCTTCTGAAGCCGGCGGACCAACATGACCTTCGTTCCTTTTCCGGCTTGCGTCTCGACGCTGACGTCATCCATTAACGCCTGCATCAGATAGAAGCCTAGTCCTCCGATTGGAGCCTCGCTCAACTCTTTCTCGTGCAGCGTAACGTGACCCGCCTGCCCCCACGGTTCAAAGCTCTCCCCTTCATCTCTGACCGTAATCGACAAAGCATCCGTCAATACCTCGAACGTGATCTCCATTTTTCCAACTTCCTTCCGGTACGCATACAACACGGAATTGTTGCAGGCTTCCGACACCGCCACCTTCATATCTTCAATTTCCTCGTACGAAAATCCCATTTTCGAGGCTACGCCGTATAGATTCAACCTAACAATATCCACATATTCCGCTGTAGCCGGAAGGCTGATGACGATTCTCTCTACTTCCTCTATCATTAATTCTCGATCCTTTCCTTATTGGGAGTTCTCCTGCTCCGCGAAAAACTTAGCTATCCCGGTCATTTCAAACAACTTCCGGATATGATCCGGTACTTCCCGCACGTAAAATCTTGAGCTCATCCCTTGTCTCGCTTTCAAGATGGACAGAAAAATTCCAATCCCGGTGCTATCGATGTACTTCAATTCTTTCAGATTCAAGACTAAATCCGCGTCATCTTTGCCTACTAGCGGGTCCATCACCTTACGAAAGTCGGGAGCTACGGACAAGTCCAGCTCGCCGCGCAAGGATACGGTACAAATTCCATTCTCCAGTTGTGTCGTGGTGGAAAATTTCAAGCTTTTTCTCGTATTCATGAAATACTCTCCCTGGAATAGGTTTTCTTATAACATCATAACCCAGCTTGTCCGCGGCTGAATCAAAGTGATTTGCCCTCGCCGGGGGCACGGCTCCAAAGTGTAACCGAAAAAGTGAATATCGTACCGCTCTCTACCAACGGCTTCGTCTGAAGTTCGCCGCCCAACTGACTTACTAACTTCCGGCAAATAGCCAGTCCCAGACCGAGACCGCCATATCTCCTTGTCATCGTGGAGTCAAGCTGTGTGAATGGTTCAAACAAAAGGGACATCTTGTCCGCGGGAATACCGATCCCTGTATCGCTGATCGTAAAACTCAAACGGATCATTCCACTTTCGGCATGCTTTGAGCTTACGATGAGACCGATTCTTCCTTGATCGGTAAATTTGACGGCATTGGCCAGTAAATGAATCATCACTTTGCGCAGACGCCGAATATCGCCATAGAGAAGATCCGGAATCTGCTCATCAACTGCGAAGTACAGCTCCAACCGCTTGGCGACGATCTCTTGTTGGAACAAGGCAAGGATATCCCGCATCGATTCCCGTAGCGCAAACGGCGTTATCTCCAGACCCACCTTCTCTTGTCCCAGCTGACTAAAATCAAGGATATCATCAAACATCGACAATAAGGCGTGCGCATTATGGTAGATCAAACCAACGTACTTCTTCTGCTCGTCGGTCAACTCTGTCTCTAGCAGCAACTCGCTCAGCACGAACACTCCGTTCAGCGGTGTACGAATTTCATGGCCCACCATCGCCAGAAAATCCCGTTTAGCTTGTTCGCTGCCACTTGCATCCTTCATTTCAACGATATCCATACCATGCATTTATCGTCTTCCCTTTTCCGCGGTACGGTTTCATCAAGGAACAACCGGCTCATTGCCTCGCGGTCGAAGTCATGACTGCAGGTATTTAGCTGTTCCTCCAGCCATGCCTGCCTCGCTTCCGCCGATTCCTCCTGCGCGTCAATCAGTCCGTCGGTGTAGAGGACCAAATGGCCCGGACCTTCATAATGCAGCGTCTGCGGATCGGTTTCAATGCCGTCAAACAAGCCTACAGGAGGTCCTATCTTATCGAGGCGAACAGCTTGTCCGTTCCCCGTGAACAACATGGCTGGAGGGTGTCCGGCGTTCACGTAATCGATTTTTTTACGCCGGGTATCCACGATGAGATATATGGCGGTGAAATAATATTGAATCAGCTTGCTCTCGATGTGCAGCTGGATGAACCGGCGATTCAGCTCCTGGATCACTTTCTCGGGCTCCACATAAGTATGAACGGTGTCTTTCAGAACGGAGGAGATGAACATGCAGAATAAGGCCGAGGAAATGCCGTGACCCATCATATCAAGCAAAATAACCGCATATTTACCCTCGCCTAGAGAATACCAGGAATATAAGTCTCCTGCCAGCTCATAGGAAGGCTTGTAAATGGCATCGATTTCGACTTCCGGATCGCGGATTGGAGAACTAAGAACCGCATTTTGGACAAGCGATGCCAGCTTTAATTCTTCCTGGATTCGTTGATCCCGGTTACGGTGCCAATCCTTCTCCAGCTTAAGTCTCAGAGCCAGCCGGATTCGCGCCATCAGCTCGACCTTGTTAATCGGCTTCGTCACATAATCGACGGCCCCGGCATCCAGCGCTTCCGCCAGCTTGTTGGAGTCCCCTACCGCCGTGACTACAATGATCGGAATCTCCCTCAAATGCTCAGAGCGTTGCAAGATCCGGCAAGCTTGGATTCCGTCCATCTCCGGCATCATGATATCAAGCAGAATCAAATCAACATCAGACGGACCGCTTTCCTCAACCGTATCGAAATCCTTTACCCCAAGCCTCTCAAACATGTCCCGTGCTGAAGTGACCGCAACGGTATTCCGGTAATTTTCCTTCTTCAAGATTTCACGAATGATTATGGTGTTTGTCGGATTGTCGTCAACGATCAATATTCTCATGTTAATCTCCTTAGTATGAGCTTGGACAATGAGTTATGTATAATGCAGCGATAAAAGAAAGAACGGGGCGCTTTCCCCGTTCCTTTAGACTCAATTCTATAAACATTACCCTGCCTAATCAAAATTGAAACGGCGGACCGGTGTAGCCATCCCGTGATCGCTTTAACTCCGGTACTTCTGCCAGACGTCTGCGGCAACATCCACCCACTTAACCCAGCCTTCCGGTTTGCGGTTTGCATCCTGAGACGGTAGTTCGGCATCCGCCTGATTCCGCCGAATCGGTCCTTCCGGAGCTGTCGTAACTGCAGATTGAGCCTTTCGCTTCGCCATCCGAGGACGGCTTGCGATTCGGCTGGCCAAGGCAGCCGAAACCTGCTTCGTCGCCAAAGTCACTTCGTTTAATACCTCGCCGGCATGTTGGACCGATTCCATAAGCGGATCGATTTGTTTCATTTTATGCTGGATATCGCCGGTCAAATCGTTCGCTTGCCGGACGACTTGCCGGACCTCTGTTCCCAGCTCGTCAACCGTTTTTTGCACCTCTCGCAGCGTCTCCGTTGTTGTCTGAAGCGAGCGCTCTGCTGCCTTCAGCGTTTTGACCAGGTATACGACAAGTACCACAAAAGCCGCCGCGGCAACCGCCACGCTGATCTCCCAAATCATGTATCGTTCCTCGCTTTCCGTCCGTGTGCGTTAAGCCTTCTTTCCTTAACTATACACGAAAATGTGCGGAAGAACAGTTGTTTCTTTAGGCGTTGTACCAAGACGAAAAACCGCTTTGCCCGTCCTCTGTAGACAGAGAACGAATCAAAGCGGCATGGATCTTCTTTATTTCAAGACGCTACCGCCATACATGAAGCGGTATACCCAGGAGCCGTCGAGTTGATCGACGATCACTCCTCCAGACTCCGTTGAGTAGGTGTGCAGAAGTTGTCCGTTGCCAAGGTAAATCGCCACGTGGGTAATCCGCTGGCTGAGTTTGTCGATCCCGGCATAAGACTTGGCCGAAGAGCCCTTATAGCTCATGAAGAAGACCAGATCGCCACGTTTCAAGTTGTCGATGCTGTACACCGCGGTGCCGTTATCCTTAATGTAATCCCCTTGTTGGCGGGAATCCGCAGGAAGCGTAAGGCCTAGCGCATCCTTATAGGCTTGTCTTACGAAATCAGAGCAGTCAAACGTTGAAGTGTTACTTCGGCTTGAGCCGAATTCATACGGCGTACCCAGGTATTTCATGCCCGCCTCAATAACTTGTTCGATCTGTTGGCTAATTCCATTAGACGGTGCCGGAGCTGGCGTTGGCACGGGTTCCGGAGCAGGGGTAGGCGTAGGTACAGGAGTCGGTATTTCGGCTTGACCGTTGACTTCCAAATATTTCTCATTCGTGCTAACGTAACCTATCGTTCCATCGGCCGTCTGTACTTTATAGAAATACTCGTTGCTTTGTTCGAGGATTGTCAGCGAAGTACCCGTACGCAACATCGTGATCACATTCCCCGAGGTGGACGGCTGATCGCGCATATTCACGCCGTACGATACCGTGGCCGGCCAACCAAGCGTAGGCTGGGAAGGCGTAGGGGCAACCTTGTCGATCTGAAGGTACTTTTCATTCGTGCTGACGTAACCGGTCTGGCCGGCACTTGTCTGCACTTTATAGAAATATTCGTTGCTTTGTTCGAGAATGGTCAGTTGGGTGCCTTTGCTCAGCATATCGAGGACATCGCCCGCAGTGGAGGGTTCGTTTCGCATATTGACGCCGTAAACTACCGTAGCGGGCCATCCCAAATAAGGTTGCGATGGAGCGATAACTACTGTTTCTACCTGAATGTACTTGTCGTTAGCGCTGACGTAACCAACCGTTCCATCCGCCGTTTTTACTTGATAGAAATATCGGTTACTCTGATCCAATACAGTTACTTCGGAACCTTCGTTAAGGAATCCGATTACTTTGCCCGAAAGGGAAGGTTGGTCACGAAAATTGACCCCGCCAACAATATGACCTTTGGTTATCGTTTGAGCGGTTGCGGTTGCGGCGGCGGCCTGGTGAGGAACAGCTGTATAAGTAGAGAGAAGAATGGCACTCAACAATGTGATCGCTACGCTTCGTTTCATAGGTGATGTCCTGCCTCCTAATGTAAAATCTAGTTGTTATCCTTCGTTCCAACGTTCTCCTTTCTTTGGTCTTGTCCCCATTATATCCCTTGTCGAAAACAGTCTAAATCGGTCGAAGATCACATTGTCCGAAAGCGTATTCAAAGACATTGGGCCTAGTTTCCATTTATCAAAAATAGAGGCATTCGACCTATAAATTTCGACCTAAAACACGCCGATGAAAACGCATTCTCGCGTTTAAAGGCTTGATTTTTGTAACAAAAGTACCTGATTACGCAAGACACCTAACAATTTTCATGATTATTCCAATTTATCCAATTGGACTATTTTCTAGGAATAAACACCCTGTTTTTAACGCAAAAAAGCCCAAGCATCAGACCTGGTAACTATTTCCTCGGTCTGCCCGCTTGGGTCATGTATTACGACAATGGCTTGTCTTCTTCTGTTCTACCTTATGTAACCCGTAAAACGTATACGGGCCAAACGGGTCGCTTTAACCCTCTTTTGGCTCAACATGAACGTGAACGTGCATCACGTTTTGCTTGCTTCTCATCCGTTCCTCTACTCGGTCGCTGATTTTATGGCTCTCGATCACCGTCAGTTGTGGATCGACTTCAATGACAACGTCAACCAGCACATGATTACCGTGAACGCGGGCTTTCAAGTCCCTGATGCCTTCAACCCCTTGAGTTCTGGCAATGGTACTGCGCAGGTCACCCAATTCTTTCTCATCGAACCCGTCAGTCAAATTATGTGTCGATTGGCGGAAGATGTCCCAGGCGGTCTTGCAAATGAGCAGACCCACGGCAATCGCAGCCACTACATCCAGCCATGGCAGCCCGAATTGTGCCCCGATGATCCCGATGGCCGCCCCTACGCTCACCATAGCGTCCGACAAGTTATCTTTGGCTGCCGCCATCAGCGCCTGATTGTTGATCTGATTGGCCAATCTCCGGTTGTAGATATAGACCCCGCCCATCGCCAGAGCACAAACTGCGGCTACAGCGGCCGAGAGAATGTCAGGTTGGCTATGCACACCTGCCGCTAACGATCGGATCGCGTCAAGGATCACTTGAATGCCGACCATCGCCATAATAAAAGAGGCAACCAACGCGGCGATCGTTTCCGCACGAAAATGGCCGTAAGCATGATCCGAATCCGGCGGTTTTTGCGAGATTTTGAGGCCGATTAGCACCGCAACGGAAGCCACGATATCCGTGAGGTTATTAAAACCGTCGGCCAACAGCGCGTTCGAATCAAAATAAAAACCGCTAAGCAATTTAAAGGCGGACAGCAGCAAATAAGCGGTAATGCTTACCCAAGCCCCGCGCTCCCCTTTTCGTATATCGTCGTAAATATCCAAGTCCCGCACCTCCAGACTTCTCCCCGAAGCCATTCAACAACATGTTCAAACCTAAAGTGGCTTTCCATGAAAAGCGTTTAATCATCGTAGCAAATAAACCCCGAGTAAGTCTAGAGAAACAGTGTTGCCTCCGGGAAAAGCAGCCTTCACCATTATTCCCGTTGTACGCGCTTTTAAAAACGTATAAAATAAGGACAGCCCCTTTTTACTTACGAGGAGATGATATCGGTGACGGAAGATAAAGAACCACGCAAAATCGATTTAGCCGAGGCGATGCGTCAAAAGCTTCAGCAGAAAAAACAACTGCAGCAAGCGGCAAATAAGCCAGGGATGAAGGACAACCTTCAAACCAAGGCACTGAAGAGCCAAAATAATAAAAAACCGAACAATCAGCGCCGCCGGACGGGTGGTTCGTAAAAATCCCGGCAGCGCAAAAAAGCCGCACGGAGCAGGTCATGAGACCTGCCCGCGCGGCTTTTATTATTCGGCTTATCGTAGCTCCGTTAAACTTCTTCCGGATACATCGATTTCCGCAGGTTTTGGATTTCTTCGCTTTCCAGGTACTCATCGTAAGTCATGACGCGGTCGATGATCCCGTTTGGCGTAATCTCAATAATACGGTTAGCGATGGTTTGAATGAACTGATGGTCATGCGATGTAAACAGAATTGTTCCGTCAAAGTCGATCAGCCCATTGTTGAGCGCCGTAATCGATTCGAGGTCCAAGTGGTTGGTCGGTTCGTCAAACAGCAGCACGTTGGCCCCGTTCAGCATCATTTTGGCCAGCATGCAGCGGACCTTCTCGCCCCCGGACAACACGCTCGCTTTCTTCAGCGCCTCTTCCCCGGAGAACAGCATCCGTCCAAGGAAGCCGCGCAGGAACGTTTCGTCCTGGTCGTTCGAATATTGACGCAGCCATTCAACCAGATTTAAATCGACACCATCGAAATAACTGGAGTTATCCTTAGGAAAATAGGCCTGTGACGTAGTAACGCCCCAGCTGTATTCTCCGCCATCCGCTTCCAGCTCGCCCATCACGACTTGGAACAACGTTGTTTTCGGCAGGCTGTTTGGTCCGACAAACGCGATTTTGTCGCCTTTGTTCACGACGAAGCTGGCATTATCCAGCACCTTATCGCCCTCAACGGTTTTGGTCAGCCCGTCGACCGTCAGCAACTGCTTGCCGGCCTCGCGCTCTGCTTTAAAGTTAAGGAACGGATATTTCCGGTTCGAAGGTCTCAGATCATCCAGGGTAATTTTATCGAGCTGCTTTTTCCGGGAAGTCGCTTGCTTCGATTTCGAAGCGTTCGCGGAGAAACGCTGAATGAACGCCTGGAGCTCCTTGATCTTCTCTTCCTTCTTCTTGTTGGCGTCCCGCTGCAATTGCAGCGCGAGCTGGCTGGATTCGTACCAGAAGTCGTAGTTACCGACATACATCTGGATTTTGCCGAAATCGATATCCGCAATGTGCGTACATACCTTGTTCAGGAAGTGGCGGTCATGGGATACGACGATGACGGTCCCCTCGTAATCCATCAGGAAGTTCTCAAGCCACTGGATCGATTCAAGATCCAAGTGGTTCGTCGGTTCGTCCAACAGCAGGTTGTTCGGACGTCCAAACAACGCCTGAGCCAGCAAGACGCGGACCTTCTCATTGCCGCTGAGCTCGGCCATCTTCTTATCGTGCAGTTCGCGTGGGATCCCTAGACCAATCAGGAGTGCGGCCGCATCCGGTTCGGCGTCCCAGCCGTTCAACTCAGCGAATTCGCCCTCCAGCTCCCCGGCACGCATACCGTCCTCTTCGGAGAAATCGGCTTTGGCGTACAACGCGTCCTTCTCTTTCATAATCGAATACAGTCGGCTGTGGCCCATAATGACCGTTTCCAGCACTGGATATTCGTCGTATTCATAATGGTTCTGCTTCAGGACTGCCATGCGCTCGCCTGGCGTCATAAATACTTCGCCTTGATTCGCCTCAATTTCACCGGAGAGAATTTTCAGGAACGTCGACTTGCCCGCCCCGTTCGCCCCGATCAAACCGTAGCAATTGCCGGGGGTGAATTTTATATTTACGTCTTCGAAAAGTGCCCGTTTTCCGTACCGGAGCGTTACACCGTTAGTGCTGATCATGTTAGGCATTACCATCCTTTTATCATAGTGAGTGCGGACTATCTCAATTAGTCGATACTACTGGCGTATTATATCATAGATTACCAGTGAAATTGAACCTACAGCGCAGAAAGCCTTAAATCAACCCCCGTTATGCTCGTCTTCAGCCTCGGGTATCGCCCGGGTCACCTGCTAGGGTTGCCTACCTGAGTCACCTATCTGAGTCACCTATCTGAGTCACCTATCTGAGTCACCTACCTGAATTACCTTCCTGAGTCACCTATCTAAGCCCCCTAAGACCATCCCTACTCCCTCTTTGCACGATTATCCCTTTCGTTCAGCAGGCTTGGTTTGAATGCAAATAAGTGGTAATTTTTTCTTGATATAAGAACATGTGTTTGGTATAATAAAATAAAAGGAACATACGTACGTATTTCAGGATTTGGAGGAGAGCGAACATGGAAGTTAATGCGGGAACGGGTCTACATCCAATTAGCTGCTGTTATGACAGTGAGGAAGCCTGCATGGAGGCGTTAATCGCGATGAAGTGGCGAAACGGTTTCGTCTGCCCGCGTTGCGGTTACACCCAGTGTACCCGCTTGAACTCCCGTCGAATCCCCTTGTTCGAGTGTGGCAGATGCGGGCATCAAGCATCACCTTTGGTCGACACGATTTTTGAAAGAACACATCTTCCTCTCTTAAAATGGTTCCACGCCCTGGAGTTATTCCTGCTTCCAGATGGGATCTCGGCAATGCGGTTGAGCCAGGTGATTCGGGTCACCTACAAGACCGCCTGGTTCATGCTGCACAAAATCCGCCATACCCTCGGAGAATCCGATGCCTTAGAGCTATTGAGTGGAGACGTGAAGGTGAACTGTGACCGATATGGTGGGGATCCGTCCCGGTGCAACCAGTTTCCTCATCCCAATGGCTTAGCGGTCGTGGCTGGATGTACGGTAACGGAGGCGGGAGAACCGGAGCAGGTGAAAATCCATCTGATCTCGCAAAAAAGAGGAGAAAGAATTGTCCATCGTCACGAACTCGTTGAATTTATCAATCGACAGGTAGATATTCCTACGTCGATTGTTCAGTCGCCGACGCTGGCATTTAAGCTGTATATACCCTTGCGGAGAGTGGTAAGAGAAGCGTGGGATTCACTTAAAAGTACATATGTTGCCTTGGGACCGAAATATCTGCAGGCGTACTTGAACGAGTACACCGGACGCCGCCAGCTGCGCCGGTCCGGTGCGGAAGAAGAAACGAGGCTGCAGAAGTTGCTGTGCCTGTGTATGGCGATTCCAGCGATTTCTTACCCTAAGCTGATCGCACGCCAATCGAATCCTCCTTTTCCGATTGCGGCCTAATCGGGCGCCAAGCGAACAGCTATACGGAAAGGGTTGAGTAACTGCAACTGCAACTGCAACTACTACCTGATCAAACGGGATAATCTTGCAAAGGGGGCGCCAGATAGCTAAAGACAGCTTCAGGTAGCTACATACAGCTACATACAGCCCCAAATAGCTAGGTACTGCTTCAGATAGCACCATACAGAAGCGTGCAGCCCCCTGCCAATCATAATTATTTGAATCGTCCGCTCAACTGCGGAATTCTCTCCGTATCAACTAGTGGGGTCGAAGCCATCGGATGCGTCGTTAGATGAGGTAACCGCAAGGTTTCCCCATGATGCAGAAGCCGTATCTTGTCTTCGGAAATGTCTCGCCGCTTCCGGTCCGCCTCTAAGCGGTCAAGCGCCTCCCGAGCCGTATCATCGGCCAGTCGGAACGTGCCGTAGTGCATCGGAATCATCAGTTTTGCCCTTACATCCACAAACGCCTGCAGCGCCTCCTCCGGCGTTGTATGCTGGCTTGTCATAAACCACTCCGGCTCATATGCGCCGATTGGCAGCAGCGCCACATCAATTTCATAGCGGCTCCCGATCTCGGCGAAACCGCGAAAATACCCGCTGTCCCCGGCAAAATAGATGACCGGCGGCTTCGAGTCGGCCGGGCTCTGCGCCGACTCCAAAACATACCCGCCCCAATGCGACGTATTTGTATCGAACGGCGTACGACGCGTCCAGTGTTGGGTTGGCACGAACGAGATGTCGACTTCCCCAATCCGCACCCGCTCCCACCAACTCATCTCCTGGACGCGTTGGAATCCTTTGCGCCGCAGTTTTCTCCCGAGACCGACTGGCACCAAAATGGTGGTATCGCTGCCGTATAAGCGACGGATCGAAGCCATGTGCATATGATCGTAATGGGAATGGGAAATCAGGATGACGTCGATCCGCGGCAATTTGTCGATCGGAACGCCCGGTTCACATAACCGGCGCTGGAACCCCATGCGCATTGCCCATACCGGATCCGTCACGAGATTAAGTCCTTGATACTGAATGAGAAACGTGGAGTGGCCAATCCAGGTCATCGTCGTCTCCACGCGGTTTTGATGCAAGTAATCGAGCTGCGGTGGCTTATTAGGAATGACGTAGGAATAATCCTTCCTTTTTCTGCGGCGTTCTTCCCGCCATTGTCTGAACTGCTTCAACGTTTTGTCAGTACTTACGTTATCGATGTTGTTGTAGCGCGTTCTTCTTGGCATCGCTCCGGTTGCTCCTCTCCGCATTTCTTTCGCTTTTTTCCTATTTTAGAGTAATTTCGGCGGCAAACCAAACTTCATTTTTTAATCGGCACGGTCCTTATATTTCCAGGCATAAATAAACAGGAATGCTACTGCCCCGATAACAACGAGTTCCGGCGCCACCATCACCATAAACCACTCCATCGCCTTCACCCTTTCCCCGGTGAGCTACCGCGTACGTATTTGGCATCAAACAAAAATAGTCGCATCAGCAAAAACAAAGAAGGGATTAGGATGCACAGTCCTGCAACAAAAGCAGTAATCAAGGCGACGGCCATCGTCTCGTTCGTGAAGCTTTCATAGATGCTGACCTGCTTATAGAGAATATAGGGTAGGTGGCTACGGCCATATCCGTACCAAGCAAACGCAAACTGCAGCATGACCAGCAGGAACGACCAGCCTAACCGTCGCTTTTTCCATACCAACGCAACGGCTACCAGGAAACAAACGAACGAGGCGATAAACATCCACGCTACCTCCAGCATATGAGAGTAATGCTCCGGATTTTGCCGATTGATCTGAAAAAAGGCGAATACACAGGCCAAAATCGTCGGCCCACTCCACAGCAGCGCATAGCCGCGCAGCACTTCGAATGCCCGTAGATCCCCTGCTTTATCTGCGTAAAACGCAAGAAACATCGCCGAAATGTACAACACAGATACAAGCGCCAGCACAATAACCGACCAGGTATATGGATTACCAAAAAAAGCTGCCCAGTCCAAAACCACCTTCCCCTCGAATTCACCGATGATTCCGCCCTCCGAAATCGCCAGAATCGTCGAAAGGGCAGCCGGAATCAATAGACCCGTCGCCCCATAGATCCCCATATAGGTTTTGTTGTTTGCCTTGCTGCTGCCGTAAGTGTTGTAAGCGTAATAGGCCCCCCGCAAAGCGAGAAGTACAGAGACCAGACTGCCGGGAATCAGCAATGCGGTGCCGTAATAATAGGCGGAATCCGGGAAAAAACCGACCAGACCTACAACAAAAAAAATCAAAAACACGTTGGTCACTTCCCACACCGGGGACAGATAGCGCTGAATGATATCGTGAATTTTATTCTCATGCCCTGTAAGCACGCTGTAGTAGCTGAAAAATCCTGCCCCGAAATCGACGGAAGCAACGATTAAATATCCGAAAAGGAACGTCCACAGCACCGTGATGCCCACTAGTTCGTAGCTCATTGTCCGTTCCCTCCCTCGAGCCCGGCTTGTCGCAACTCCGTTAACGCGTCCTTGTTCCGGAACATCCGGGACAATACGAGAACGCAGGATAGGCACAAGACCAGATACAGAACGGCAAACAACAGCAGCATTGGGCCGACGCTTTCCGAAGTGGTAGCCGCCTCACCTACCTTCATATATCCGCGGATAATCCAAGGCTGACGGCCGAACTCGGCAAACATCCATCCTAGCTCAATCGCCACCATCGCTAACGGGCCTAGCGCCAAAATACCGATCAGAAGCCACACCGGATAACCTTTTTGGCCGCCGGGCAGGTAGCGCCGCAGCAGATACAGGAATGGAATCAGGACGAGCAGCGCCCCAATCGTAACTTTGAGATCAAACATATAATGGATCAACAAAGGCGGGCGGACATCCTCCGGAAATTCCTCCAGCCCGATCACCCGGGTGTTCGGCGAGTTTCCAGCGAGAATGCTGAGCGCATACGGGATTTCCAGTGCGTATCTGACGTTCCCCGCCTCATCCAGCACGCCGCCGTAAATCAATGGAGCCCGCTCCATCGTTTCAAAATGCCATTCCGCGGCGGCTAGCTTCTCCGGCTGGTACTTGGCCAGAAATTTACCCGAGAAGTCACCGATCATAGCCGTAGCTAGGGCAAACACGAAGGAGGATACCACCGTCAGTTTAAGCGCCTTCTTGAAGTAGGCGTGGTCCCGTCCGCGCAGCAGGCTGAAAGCGGCGATGCCGGCTAGAAGGCCGGCACTAACGGTATATGAGGAAGCCAGTACGTGCGCAACTTTAGTCGGCGTTGCCGGATTGAACATCGCTACGAGCGGCTGGAAGTCAGCAATGACACCATTCTTGAGAGTAAACCCCTGCGGCGTGTTCATAAAGGCGTTTAGCGTCGTGATGAAAAACGCCGACGCGGAGGAGCCGATGGCCACCGGAATCAGCAGGAGAAGATGCAACAGCTTGTTGTTGAACCGATCCCAAGTATACAGGTAGATACCAAGGAAGATCGCCTCCACAAAAAAAGCGAAGGTCTCCATAAACAACGGCAACGCGATCGCTTGCCCAGCGACCCGCATAAAGGTCGGCCATAACAAGCTCAGCTGCAATCCGATTGACGTTCCGGTTACGACCCCTATTGCCACGGAAATGACAAAGCCGCGAGCCCAACGGCGGGCCAGCAAAGTATAGTGCGGATCGGAGGCGCGAATTCCTCGCCATTCTGCTAGCGCGATCATCAGCGGGACACCGACGCCGATCGATGCAAATACGATATGTACAAACAGAGTCAGTCCGGTAAGCATCCGGCTTAACGTGACCGGATCAAGATTTGTCATGACGAAGCTCCTTCAAGAAAAGTAATGGAGAAAACGGATAACGCTTTTAACAAAGGCGTACATCATAATCACGGCCACGATGAGACATACGATCGCCAGGGTTCGTTCTTGTTTCTGGAACATGCCACAGCCTCCTTGCCAATCTAGTGTGTCGCGGATGTTCCTTTTTATTCCTTCTGACGCTTGGGCAAAGCGGTGCATTGAGGTACAATAAAGTGGAAAGGAGATGTGGACATTTTATGAAAATTGTATTTATCGAACCGACCCCTAGTCCAAATTCCATGAAGCTGCATCTGGATGAACGTCTGGAGCCGGGGATTCGGAAAACATATACACTGGAAAACGAACGCTCTGCCCCGGCCTGGATCCGCGGGTTGCTGCATATTCCCGGAGTAAAAAGCGTGTTCCATACCGCTGACTTTGTTGCCCTGGACCGTAAGGGAAACGCTGATTGGGCGGCCATTCTGTCTGATGTTCAGAAGCAGTTCGGTCAGGAAGGGGTCGAATCGGCTTGGAGCCCCGAAGGCGGGGAAACGTCGGGATACGGGGAGGCACAGGTGTTTGTGCAGTTCTTCCGCGGTATCCCGATGCAAATTCGGGTGAAGGCGGGAAACCGCGAAGAGCGGATTTCGCTGTCCGAGCGGTTTGTGAACGCCGTAACGGAGGTAGCCAGCGCCACGCTGATCAAGGAGCGCAAGCTCACCGATTACGGCGTGCGCTACGGCGAGTTGCCTGACATTGCCCGCGAGATCGAGCAGGAGCTGGAAGCGGCGTATCCGCCGGAGCGGCTCAAGGGGATCATTGCGCAAGCGATCGCCCACGGCCGCAGTGAGACGGAGTTCGTCGAGCAACGGCGCGAGCTGACTCTGGACGAAATCCGCGAGCGGATGCAGGACCCGGATTGGCGCGTGCGCTACGCCGCGCTGGAGGCGTTGCAGCAGCCGGGCGCTGAGGCGCTGCCGCTGCTAGGGGAGGCGCTACGCGACCCGCAAATGCAGCTCCGCCGGCTCGCCGTCGTGTACCTCGGCGATCTGCGGACGCCGGAGGCGATGGAGCTGCTGTACGAGGCGCTGCGCGATGCCTCCGCCGCCGTGCGCCGCACCGCCGGCGACACGCTGTCCGACATTGGCGATCCCGCGGCCACCGGGCCGATGATCGCGGCGCTGTCGGACAGCAGCAAGCTGGTCCGCTGGCGTGCGGCCCGCTTCCTGTACGAGGTCGGCACTGACGATGCCTTAGAATCCCTGCGCGCAGCGGTGGATGACCCCGAGTTCGAGGTTGGTCTACAAGCGCGCATGGCCGTCGAGCGAATTGAATCCGGCGAGCAAGCCGCCGGAACCGTCTGGCAGCAAATGGCCGGCCGCGATCGAGGAGAAGGCAAATAACTCAGCTAGTCGTTTCGCTGGATTTAATTTGACCACTTGTCATTAATTTGACATTGCCTGGCCATCCCCGATGCGCTATACTTTGAAAATGTAAAATTTCATATGAACCTCATCATTTCAAGGTGAGGTAGAGGTCGCGATTGTGAAGAGTACACCGGAGGAGGCGTGAGAAGCCGCCCGCGATACCGGTCGAAAGGCACCGTCGCCGAAGCTTGGCTGCTCGCTTCTGTAAGCACTCGGGCTGGGGCTGTTTCCGAAAGGGACAGAACTGTCACGATATTCCCGTCACCCGAGGGATATCGTGTTGAGCTATCTTCATGGAATGGTGCGGATTTACGGTATAAATATGGCCGCGGAGTCCTTTCCGCGGCCTTTTTCTATGGAGCTCAAGCAGAACCGTCGGCGCATCGGAGACGGGTTACGGGGAAAACTATGAGCTTAGAAGGAGTGTTACACCCATGAGTAAACAACATCAAACGACGAACGAACGGCTTCAGCCGGGACTGAAGGCTCGCCATATGACGATGATCGCCTTGGGCGGCTCGATCGGAACCGGTCTGTTTCTCGCAAGCGGCGGCGCGATTGCCTCGGCAGGACCCGGCGGCGCGTTACTCGCTTATGCCGCCGTCGGCATCATGGTCTATTTCTTGATGACCAGCTTAGGCGAGTTAGCTACCTATATGCCGGATTCCGGCTCGTTCGAAACGTATGCTTCCCGCTTCGTCGATCCCTCCCTGGGCTTTGCGATGGGTTGGAACTTCTGGTACAACTGGGCGATCACCATCGCGGCTGAGCTGTCCGCCGCAACGCTGATTATAAAATACTGGTTCCCCGACAGCCCCTCGCTTCTCTGGAGCGTGTTATTCCTGGCCTTGATCTTCCTGTTGAACGTCCTTTCCGTAAAGGGCTACGGTGAATCGGAATATTGGTTTGCCATGATCAAAATCATCGTCGTCATCGTGTTCCTCATCATAGGCGTACTCATGATCTTCGGAATCATGGGCGGCGAAGCGGTTGGCTTTTCCAACTTTACGTTAGGCGATGCTCCGTTCCACGGCGGCTTCTTCACAATCCTCGGCGTATTTATGGCCGCCGGTTTCTCGTTCCAAGGAACGGAAATGGTTGGTGTTGCCGCCGGAGAAAGCCATAACCCGAGAGAACATGTGCCTCGCGCAATTCGGCAAGTGTTCTGGCGGATCCTGGTCTTTTATATTTTGGCGATTCTCGTAATCGGCCTGCTGATTCCTTACACCAATCCGAACCTGCTGCAAGGCGGAATCGAAAACATCGGCGTCAGCCCGTTTACGTTGGTATTCGAAAAAGCGGGATTGGCCTTCGCCGCCTCCGTCATGAATGCCGTCATTCTGTCATCCGTGCTGTCGGCCGGCAACTCCGGGATGTATGCCTCCTCGCGGGTGCTGTATTCCCTGGCCCTGCGCGGGAAAGCTCCAAAGTTCCTGGCGAGACTGAACTCCCGAGGTATTCCGATGAACGCGCTCTTCATGACAACGCTCGTCGGCATGGTCGCTTTCTTCGCCTCGTTGTTCGGCGACGGCGTAGTTTATAACTGGCTGCTTAACGCTTCCGGCATGTGCGGCTTCATCACTTGGCTGGGTATCGCCATCAGCCATTACCGTTTCCGCAGAGCCTATGTGGCCCAGGGACGGAACCTGAACGACCTGCCTTACAAAGCGCGTTGGTTTCCGTTTGGCCCACTCTTTGCTTTTGCCCTTTGCTTCGTGGTAATTCTGGGGCAGAATGTAGCCGCTTTTACCGGCGAAACCATTGACTGGTATGGCGTCGCCGTATCCTACATCAGTATCCCGCTGTTCCTGTTGGTCTGGCTCGGCTATAAATGGAACAAGAAAACGAAGGTCATTCCGCTACAGGAATGCGATCTCGAGGTACACCCCGTGCATACCCGGTCATAAACACTAAAAAACGAGCACGAGTCCTGACCCATGTCATCGACTCGTGCTCGTTTATGATGTTTACTCCCAGTGGATCTCAACTCGCAAATCCTCGGTTCCTTCTAAGGGCTGCATTAAATAACGGATATTCTGGATGCCAAGGTCGTATAACCCTGCTAAGTCCTCTAAGAGCTGCTGATCTGAGCCGGCATAACGCACGGTTATCGCGCTTTTCCCGGCTTTCAATCCATTCTTGACCCGGTCCGCCAGCCCTTTGGCATTGGATACTGCCGCGTCGGCATCATACAGGTCGTATCCAAGCGTCGTTTTCAGAGCAAGATAAGCTTCTTTCTTCACCCCGCCCGCCTCGATCAACGCTTGGAGTGTCGTTAAATAAGGCACGGACGCTAAGGGATAATCCGCTGCAACCCAGATATGATCCTTTCGCATCTGTTCATCCGTTCGCAAATAATACGTATAGTTGACTCGCTTGGGTACATCAGGGACCGGGTCGTCCCAGGTCGTGTCCAGATGGTACCAGCGGTTGTCGAGACGTACAAGATTCCACGCATGCAGCTGATCTCCAGCCGTTCCTTCAACCAAGCGGTTCTCGATACCGGCTTCTTTCAACAGCTCGTAAGTCAGCAAGGCGTAACCTTGACATACCGCTTCGCCGGTTTTGAGCCCTTCATAGGCTGTATATTTCTGCAAATCGGTGTCATATTTTAAGTTCACCACGACATAATCGTGAATGGCTTGGATTTTCTGATGCGCATTCATGCCCGGTTCGATCAGCTGCTTCAGAATCTCCTTCACCCTTTGGCGCACGTAAGCAGTCTGCTGAGCCGTTTCGCGGTAATGGACCTGCAACGTAATTTTGGCCGAACCCGTGGTGCCCCGCCAGGAGTAGACGTAACGATCCACGATATATTTTGTATAAGGATCGGCATCAAGCGCGTTGTAAACCGCCTGCTTCAGCTGCTTCTCCAGATTTTTGGTTGAACCTTTATATTTCAATGTTATGGTTGTACTCCGCGCCTCCATCCCTTCCGCTAACTTCGTTTGAAGTTGTTTGGAGGTAGTGACCGTAGCTGGCTCTGTTGCTGCATGTACCGGGACAGCAACCCATCCGATCGGTTCAGATCCCAGCAATAATCCACCGATCACCCCGGTGATGAGCCACCCCTTTGAAAGTTTCCCGATTTTCTTTCCCATCTGGCTTCCCTCACCTTCCGGTCAAGCTGCATAAAGTTTCTTTAGCCGGCCTTTCAAGCCCATTGTAACACAGCCGATCCCGCAAAGGCTTTCTAGTTTTGTCGAACGAAAGGAGAGCTTCGGACAAATCCCAAAACGGCGATTATTCGCAAAAAAGACGTCATTCTGACGCCTAAATTTCACATTCAGCTTCTACAAATAGAAGCCCGTCTTATGTATAATAAAAAATATCGACTTGTGACTTATATCATTGCGCCATAATACAGACGTCCATAGGAATGGAGAATAGATCGGATGACTATCGTGAATATTTCGGATATATCCGTGGAATTGTTTATTGCCGTTATGTTTTTTTTGCTTATTGTTGCCCCTTTGGTCAGCCTTGGTGTGCTGAGATTGTTTCAAGGACGCAAGCGATCCGGCTTTACTTTGATCGGCAGCGGCGTGTTGGGATATTTCGTCTTTCAGCTGGTTGCCGGGCTGTTTAGTTAAGACTCCGTACGATATAAACGTAAAAAACGGCGATACAGGTCCTGACCTGTATCGCCGTTTTGCTGTGTAATTATTTGACGGCTGCGGCGGTTTCATGCTCCATGCTCTCGATAAACTTCTCACAGTCGATTGCGGCCATACAACCGCTTCCCGCAGCGGTGATCGCTTGGCGGTAGCGGGTGTCCTGCACGTCGCCGCAAGCGAAAACGCCAGGGACGTTCGTCTCGGAAGTGCCGGGCTTCACCACGATATAACCGTTCGCGTCAAGATCGATTTGCCCACCCAGGAACGAGGTGTTCGGATGATGGCCGATCGCCACGAATACGCCGCTGGCCGGAATCACTTCCTCTTTGCCTGTCTCGTTGTTACGCACCTTCAGTCCGGTAACTCCGTTCTCGCCGGCGATGACTTCAAGCGGCGTACGATTCAGCGCCATCTCGATCTTCTCATTCGTGCGCACACGATCCTGCATGATTTTAGAAGCACGCAGCTCGTCGCGACGGTGCACCAGCGTGACTTTCGAAGCAAAACGGGTCAAGAAACCGGCTTCCTCCAACGCAGAGTCGCCTCCACCTACCACGATGATCTCCTTGCCGCGGAAGAAGAATCCGTCACAAGTTGCGCATGTGCTTACGCCACGCCCAACGTTCGTCTCTTCGCCCGGGATGCCCAGGTATTTGGCCGTAGCCCCCGTAGACAATACCAGCGTCTCCGCGACGAGCTCGCCTAGCCCTTCCACTTGAAGCTTGAACGGGCGCTGACTCAAGTCCACGCTGTTCACCCAACCCGTGCGAAATTCGGCGCCAAAACGTTCAGCTTGTTTACGCATATTATCCATCAATTCCGGGCCCATGATCCCTTCCGGGAACCCCGGGAAATTTTCCACTTCAGTCGTCGTCGTCAATTGACCGCCAGGCTGCGGACCCTCGATAATCAGCGGATTCATGTTGGCGCGGGCCAGATAAATTGCGGCGGTCAACCCTGCCGGGCCTGTGCCGATAATAATAGATTTGTACATATCCTCAAACCCCTTCAAATGGATTCATCTCAAAAATTAAGAATCATGATTGCTTGATTCTAATTATGTGAAGACGACGGCATCCTGTCAATCTGTGTATCCGAAGGGTTCGGTGAAGGTTAAATGAAGGAATGATGAAGGGACGCTTCACTGTCCAAGGATGAACATCATTACCGTAGCAGTCGCAACCCGTTCAGAATAACCAGCAGCGTACTGCCCTCGTGACCGACCACGCCCAGCGGCAGCGGAATGCCTGCAGCAAAGTTGCTTACGATTAGCATCAGGATGACCGCTCCGGCAAAGGTTAGGTTCTGCTTCACGATCCGCCGGGCTCGGCGAGCAAGCGAGATCGTCTCTGCGATCCGCTCAATGCTGTCGTTCATCAGCACAACATCCGCCACCTCCAGCGCTGCACCGCTGCCGCCGCCGCCCATAGCGATGCCCACGGTCGCCGCAGCCAGCGCCGGCGCGTCGTTTACGCCGTCGCCGACCATCGCGACGCTGCCGTAACGCTCCCGCAGCGCCTTCACGTGCTCGACCTTCTCCTGCGGGAGCAAGTCGCCGTACACGAGGTCGACGCCGATCTCCCCGGCCAACGCGTTCGCAGTCACGCCGCGGTCACCCGTCAACATGGCGACGGTGAGCCCCAGTTCGTGCAACTGGGCGATGGCCGCCTTGGCTTGCGAGCGAACCTCGTCGCGGAGCGCGATCAAGCCGGCGTATTCACCGTTCCGCTGAATGGCGGACACGGTATGACCTTCGGCGATCCAGGCGTGAAGCTGATCTGCCATCGGCTGAGGCAACATCGAATCACCCTCGTCTACCTTGCCTACCCGCCACGTGGCGCCGAACACCTCCGCTTCGATGCCCCAGCCGGGCAGCGCTCGCAGCTCCTCCGCCCCGCGGAGCGGGACCCCTTCGGCCTCCGCCTTGCGTACGATTGCCTTGGCCAGCGGATGCTCCGACAGGCTCTCCGCCGCAGCGCAGGCCGCAAGCACCTCCCGCGGGTCAAAGCCCACTGCGGTGTAGAGCCCTGTCACTACCGGCGAACCCTCCGTCAACGTTCCGGTTTTGTCAAAGGCGACAACCCGGATGCTGCCGAGATGGTCCATATGAGCCCCGCCTTTAAACAACACGCCTTTGCGGGCGCTCTTCGACATCGCCGATAGCATCGCCGGCATCACCGACGAGACGATGGCGCAAGGTGATGCGACAACGAGAAACACCATCGCCTTATAGAAGGCAAAGGACCAACTCCAGCCGACCAACAACGGCGTGAGCAAGATTAACGCCAGCGTGGCGGCCACGATCGTTTTGGCATAAATCCCTTCGAGTCGTTTGATGAATCGCTGGGTCCCCGGAACCTCCTGTTGAGCTTGCTCCACGAGGGTGATGATCTTCGAGAACAAGGTGCCTTCCGCCGGGCTGGATACCTCGACGTATATCGCGCCTTCTCCGTTTAGCGTCCCGGCATACACGCCGTCACCCGGTTGTTTATCCACCGGGATCGATTCGCCGGTGATCGCCGATTGGTTCACCGCAGAACTCCCGGTTCGGATCGTTCCGTCCGCAGGAATTACCTCACCTGGTTTGACCAGTAGCAGATCGCCAACGGCCAGCGCTTCCACCGCTACCTCCTCCACCCCATCTCCGCTGACACGTAATGCGGTTTCCGGCTTCATCGCGATTAGCGCAGAGATATCCTTGCGGCTCCGGTCGCTGGCGAACGATTCCAAAGC
The DNA here is from genome assembly GCF_014947195.2 of Paenibacillus rhizolycopersici. Classification (NCBI taxonomy): domain Bacteria; kingdom Bacillati; phylum Bacillota; class Bacilli; order Caryophanales; family Paenibacillaceae; genus Paenibacillus; species Paenibacillus rhizolycopersici. The sequence goes on from NZ_JADCNN020000012.1 coordinate 27,309, forward strand.
ACCGCTCAAAGCAAAGATAAAGATCAGCATCGCGCCTTCGTTCCAGTAGCCGATTGAGGCCGCACCAAGCGCTGCAGCGATCATTAACAGATTGACGTCCAAATCCCGCTCTTTCACTAACGTGATCAAGCCTTCCCGAGCTTTTACGTATCCTCCGACCGCATACGCGGCAATATAAAGAGCCATCGACACCCATGGCATCGCTTCTTGCATCCCCCAGGCCCAGGCTGCAAGCATCAACCCGCAGCTGCCTAACGCGAGGAGCATCTCCTGATGACGTAACAGACGCAACCAATCGAACCGACGTTTCCTGCCCGGGTTGGGCTGATTCGCTGACTTTTGGATCTCGCTTAACGTTCTTCTATGCACAGCTTCCATGACGAACTCCTCCTTTTAAGTCACTTGCGTTGAGAATGAAAATTATTGTTAACCCCCTAAAAATGGCGCAAGCTGCCCCGGGATCTTCCCGGAGCAGCTCACAAATGAGAACGATAATCATTTTTGTATCAGGACAATAATTTTGGCTTAGTGAAACTTTACTTTTATTTTATGCCAATTCTCCCGTCTTGTAAACACCCCGCCTTGCCCCATCCAAACGCAAAAAAAGCCGCTGACCGGGACGGATATCACCGTATTCCCGATTCAGCGGCTTCAGTATAATAGCGGATTAGGCCTGGCTGGCGGCGATCGCCTGCTCCAAATCATAAAGGATGTCGTCGATCGACTCCGTCCCCACGGATAAGCGAATCAAGCCCGGTGTGACGCCGGCGGCTTGTTGCTCCGCTTCTCCCAACTGTTGGTGCGTGGTGCTGGCCGGATGGATGATCAGCGACTTGGAATCGCCGACGTTGGCCAAATGCGAGAACAACTTCACGTTTTCGATCAGCTTGCGCCCGGCATCCACGCCGCCGCGGATTTCAAACGTAAGGATGGCGCCTTGGCCTTTCGGCAAATATTTCTGCGCAAGTTCGTAAGATTCGTGACTCGGCAGCCCGGCGTAGCTGACCCACTCAACCTGTTCATGCGCTTCCAGGTACTGCGCCACTTTCAAAGCGTTTTGGCTGTGGCGTTCCACGCGCAGATGCAAAGTTTCAAGCCCTTGCAGCAGCAGCCAAGCATTAAACGGAGATAACGAAGCGCCCATATCACGCTGCAGCTGAACGCGAGCTTTAATGATGTATGCCAGCGGACCAACCGCTTGTGTGTAAACGACGCCGTGATAGCTTGGATCGGGTTCGGTCAGGCCCGGGAATTTGCCGCTGGCAGCCCAATCGAACTTACCGCTGTCCACGATGATGCCGCCGATCGAGGTGCCGTGTCCACCGATGAATTTGGTTGCCGAATGCACGACGATGTCCGCACCGAAGTCGATCGGACGCAGCAAGTATGGGCTTGGGAACGTATTGTCGACGATCAGCGGAATGCCATGCTCATGGGCAATCGCGGCTACCGCCTCGATGTCCAGCACATCGCCCTTCGGGTTGCCCAGCGTTTCGGCGTATAACGCCTTCGTCTTGTCCGTGATCGCGGCGCGGAAGTTTTCCGGATTCGAGGAATCCACGAACTTTACGTTAATGCCCAGCTTGGGCAGCGTTGTCGAAAACAGGTTAAACGTGCCTCCGTACAGCGTCGTGGAAGAAACGATTTCATCGCCCGCTCCGGCGATGTTCAAGATGGAGAAAGTGATCGCTGCCTGGCCAGAGGCCGTTGCGAGCGCCCCAACGCCGCCTTCAAGCGCAGCCACGCGTTTCTCGAACACGTCGTTGGTCGGGTTCATAATCCGGGAATAAATGTTGCCGAATTCCTTCAAACCAAACAGGTTAGCCGCATGCTCGGTGTCCCGAAAACCGTAGGACGTCGTTTGATACAGTGGAACCGCCCGGGAGTATGTAGTGGGGTCGATCTCCTGACCCGCGTGGATCGCCAGTGTTTCCGGGGCATATTGACGCTCTTCAGACATTGATAATTCCTCCTTTAAGATGTTGTTCAAAAAATCATCTATCCATGATGAAATTTTGAATTGGCACTTTATCGTGCAGAGTTTTTTCATATTCTCTCACATCTCATGGAATTTGAAAATAGGAAATCCGATAATTTTTATATGAATTACTCAGATTGAGCTATCCAATTGATATTTGCGGATAAAATACGCATCCTCGAACGTTGGTGCGCATTCCCTTAGTCCCGGGAAAGGGGGATCCTGCCCTACCAACTTGACATAGATTCCTCCCGACGTTTCCCGAAACTCGATCAAGCCCGCCTCCGGACAACGGTCGAATTGCTCGCGCGTTAGGTTCCCCTCCCAAAGCGGGTAGGGAAGATCCGCTAACCAGGACGTTCTGCCTCCGTAAAAGCGTACTTTTCCCCGATCCAGCCAAAGCACGTGATCGGCCGCCTCCTCCCATTCGCTCAGCTCGTGTACTGCCGCTATCACCGTTCGCCCTTCCGCATATCGGTTCAAGTAGGTGATCGCCAGCTTCCGCTCTCCGGTATCCATGCCGTTCAACGGCTCGTCCAGGAATAGGAATCTCGGGGCGGCCAGCAGCGACTGAGCCAAAGTCACCCGCCTCTGCACGCCTCCGGACAACCGCTTGATCTTGATGTTCCGATAAGACTCCAGTCGAAAATCACGGAGCAGCTCGCCGGTCCGCTCGGAATGGAATACCCCCTTCATCTCCGACAAGTACAGAAGCAGCTTAGTGGGAGTCATATTTTCGTACAGTTCGATTTCCGACGGCACATAACCGATCTGGCTGCGCACTAGCGGTAAATCGGACAAGGCGGACCGCTCCTGGTACAGGATTTCCCCCTTGTGAGGCAGGCTCACCGTTGCCAACAGCTCCAGCAAAGTGGTTTTCCCTGCTCCGTTGACCCCAACGAGCAGGGTTAATCCCGGCTTCAATTGCAGCCGGTCAATTTGAAGAACAAACCCGCCGACAGGGCGTTCCCGCAGCCCCTCAATGCGAATCATGGCCGCGTACCGCCCTGTGCCGCGCCAGTCTGCAAGTTCCGACTGCGGATATACGAGCGGAACAGCAGAAGGGTGCCGACCAGCAGGAAAGCGATGTTCATCGCGATCCCTACTCCTGCTCCTGCTCCCGTCCCGGCATTCAAATGGATTACCGAGGTCTGGTCGATGAGGAGCAGCCAGAGAGCGTATACGCCTCCCGCGGACATAACCCCCGCCTTATGGCCGTAACGAAATAAAGCGTACATCGCTGCCCCTCCGGTAAGCAGGGATATTCCTAACCATTCCAGCAAAAAGGGGATAAACGGCAATGCAGCTTCCCCCGCGGAAGCCACGCGGATGCTCACCGCCACGGAGCTAACCAATGCCCAGCCGACGACCAGCGCCATGACCATCAGCATCCGGCTGTAAATGACCAATGCCGGCGGGTAGGGCGTAACGCTCTCGATGGCGCGCATCCCCCGGTCCCAGGTGCGGTAGCTATACAGCATCGACGCGATCAGCATAAGCGGCGTGATCAGCGAGAACATGCTGGGCATACCGTCTCCCAACAGCCAATTGGACAGAGGCTGCTTCGGATCAACCAAAAATACCAGCATAAAAAACACGGCTGCCCCGGTCAGCATCAACGAACGGCGGTTCATTTGAAATTGACTACGCAGCAATCGGCCCAGGGACGGCGGTTCGACCCGCGCGTTAAAATCAAGGGATGCGGCGGCGTTTTGCGCCTGAAGGACGGCGAATTCCGGCTGCAACGCCTCGATTAACGCCGCGGTATCCAGCGGTGTTGGACTCGGTTGCAGCGCCTGTCGCAGCGGCTCGCGAAGCTCCCGCTCCAAACGCTCTAGTTCTTTATCAATGGATGGTTCCATGCGTCGGCACCTCACTTTCCTCATCGCGTATTTTTTTGACTTCCCAGTCCGAAAAAGAAGGGTCGGCCGTGCGAGATAACGCCCGCTTCAGCTTGCGCACCCCCCCGTACAGATGCGACTTGACCGAGCTCAGCGGCAGCTCCAGTAGCTCGGCGATCTCTTGCAGCTTCAAGTCATGGAAGAAGCGCATGCGCACCACCTCTTGCTGCACCTCCGGCAGCTGAGTCATCGATTCGGCCAACTGCTGCACCGTTTCCTGCCGTTCGATCAATTCCTCCGCCCTTGGCGCCGGATCGGCATCCTCCGGGATCGTATCCGTGCCGGCGTATTCCGAACGGTAAGAGGCGCTGCGCCAATAATCCCGGCATAAATTGAGCGCTACTTTATAGAGCCAGGGGCGAAGCTGTTCCATCCCGCCATGCCGCTTGAGATGGCGGATCAACCGGATAAACGTCTCCTGGACGATGTCCTCCGCTTTGCCTCGATCTTTCAATTGGCTCGCGACATAGGACAGCAGCGGTCCATGGTACCTCGTAACCAGCAACTCGAACGCTTCCTGGTCGCCGGCGGCCATTCGCTCGGCCAGCAACGAGTCCGATATCATGATGTTTCCTCCCCCATTGCATTTCTCTTATTCCTCTTCCACACTGATCCAACGTTCCCTCTTCCCAATCAACCAGACTGCAAAGGCAAGCAAGATCAACGATGCAATCAACAAACCGATCCGATTGTGCGGAAAGGAATAGGTTTTTTTCAAATAACTTGCGTATAACGTCCATCGCCCCAACCATTCTCCCGAGCTCATCGTATCGAGTACCCAAACGGCAAAGCCCAACACTAATCCTCCGTAGATCCGGCGAAACGCAATGATTCCGGCGGTACTTAAGGAGATCAACAGCACGTAAGCCGGGAGGTTCTGAAGAATCAAGGAACCGGCAGTCATCTCAGCTTGAGGAATCACCTCGGCGCCATTCCAAGGATACCGAAGCGTCCAAATCCCCCCGAAATGCCAAGCATAGACCGACATCAGGACCATCCCTAACCCCGCTGTTAATAGGATGGACATCAGCCATCTTCGGAACGCCAGCATCCTTAACGAAATGGGATACGTGGCGATGACCTCCATGCCGCCTCCTCCGATTTCCCGCTGAAATAGCAGCAGGGGAATGATGATCGCCAGGGAAAACAGGGCCATTTCCGAGAAATAATACACATTTCTTGGGCGACCGGGGTCACTAAGTACGATGCTGAGGATATAGACGGCGAACAGCAGCAGCGCCAGCCAAGCCATCGGTTGTTTCTGTACTTTTAGCTCCAAGGTCACTCCGCGGAACCAGCTTCGAGCGTCAGTTCGCAACTGCATCATGCATCACCCGCTTCCATTCCCGTTCCCATTCGTCATACGGAATCGGTCTAGGCCCACCCTCTGCGTCGGCTTGATTAGGGATTTCCAATCCAAGCGCGTAGAAATGGTTTAACACCTCTTTCACCTGCTTGTTCTTCCCTTCATCCAGCGCCCCGGCTACTTGTGCCGCCATCCGCAATCCCACGTGATCCGGATCGGCATCTTCCGAAGGATCAAACAAGTTGTACAAAAGGCCGCCCCCAGAACCTTGCTTCAAATCATCGGCGGTATACCCTTTATACTCTCGGTAATACATATACCACATCAAGGCGCGAAGCTGCGGACGCACATCTTCGGAAGCCTTCAGAATGTCCATTTGCCCTTCGCTCGTGCCGAGCAGCATCGAGTTCATCAGTTGGTCTGCGAAGTATTCCACTTCGCTCACCAGCCAGATCAAATAATAGGTTTTATTCTCCATTTCAAGGGAGTGATTATTGTTCATCGACAGCATCAGCACTTGATCCAGTTTAGGATCCAAATGGTTGACCCATCCGGCAAAATAAACATACTCCCCGGCCCATACTTCCAACAGCTTTTCGGCCGTCTTGACGTCGTAGGGCGTAGTCACGAGGCGAACCGGCAGCTTCGGGTTGCTCACTTCTTCAAACTCCCCACTGTAAAAGCGGACGAACGCCGTCGATTTGCCTTCGAACACTTGGCCTTCGCGAGTCTGTTCCTTTTGTTCCAGATTTCCGTACAGCTTGGATGCAAACCCGGACGTGGAGATACGGAAAATGGCGGGCGGAAGGCGCCAGCCGCCATAATCGGCCGCCACCTGCAAAGAATCCTCGTAACTGTTCTTCATATAAACCGGAAAATCCCCCGGCAGTGGATACCATGCGACATAGCCGGGAAGGAAAACGTTCTCCCCCTTAACAAAAGCCAAGTAGGATCCCTCGGTATAATTCTGCGCCACGTAATCCATAACCTTTCCGGTATATTCCATCTCGACTTGGACGGTCTCGTCTGCGGTCAAAGGAGCGGATAATTGGACCGTAAGCTTCTCTCCCTCATGCGTGAACGGAACGGGAGAACCCGACACCGCCAACCGTTCTATATGGAACGTACGATTGAGCGTGAACAGCAACTCGCCGCGTCCTGTTAACTGGCCTGCCGGAATTTGCAGCGCTGTTTTGATTTTCAACCGATCATCTGACTCCCGTTGCAAGTGGATATCGTACCGCTCGATCTGAAACGTTTCGACTTTCTGGTCTTGGATCGCTTCCACCGTCTTAACGGCAGGATCTCTGAGTTTCTCATGCAATCCGGCATAACGTTCGCCCCAAATGGAGAGGTAGGGGATAAAGGCTCCGGCCGCCAGCAGCAGGGCTAAACCTCCAGCCACCCAATTGCTTCGGCGAAAGGCAGTCGGGCGCAACCGGTTGAGCAGGAGCACGCCCGCCGTCAACAGCAGTAGCGTAAACGCCAGTACAAACCAGCGGGAGGCCGCCAGTTCGTCTGCGATCAGGCGAATGCCCCACGTTTCGGCATCGGAATCCCCGGTCACGAACAGCTGATTGAGATGGAACGTACGCAGCACGTACCATTTGTTACGGTCCAACAGGAACATATCCAGAAAGAACGTTCCAAACATCCAGGCGCAAAAAGCGATCAAATAGACGGCCCGATTGGCGATACAAATGGCGAGCAGCATCGCCAGCGCCAAGGTCACCAGATAGGAAACCTCGAAGGTTAGCAGATAATAAACCGCAAATTCCCGGGTGATTGTAAACGCTACGTCCATCCTCGCGGAGTTCCAGACGAACGCGGCGCCGGCCAGCACCGAAAATATCGTGAAATACAGTACCCCTGCCATATATTTCGCTGAAATTCTGGACATATAGGACACCGGCAGCGCCCCATTCCATTCATAGGAGGTACGGCGAATGTCTCGACGGATCGTCAGCACGCCAAGGAGCATCGTCAGCCCCAGGCTCATCGTGTGCAGCAGCGTCAGGCTGGTGTACGAACGTTGAAAAAACAAAATTTCACGTCCTGGCAGCCGTTCAAGATTCCAGAACACGAGCAGGCCGAACACGAGCGGCAAACCCAGCAGCCACCGGTTTCCGAACAGCATGCGAAGCTCGAATTGAAACAGACGTCTCCATTTGTCCATTACCGAGCCGCCCCTTCCATCAAGCCCGTTCGCAGCAGGGCCAAATACCCGTCCTCCAGGGTTGGTGGAACGAGCGCGGCCTCTTGGGCTACCTCCAGCGGCGCTTCGCCGATCATGCGGCACAACAGGCCGCCTCCCGTCGGACGCGTGGACACGACGGACATCGGATCAAGCCGGGCAAACTGGCTCTCGCTTAGGCGAACCTCCCACACCTTGCCGCGTCCGAACTCTTGCAGCTCGGATAACTCCCCGGACAGCTTGACTCTCCCTTTATCGAGGACGGCGATTTGGCGACAGTTGCTTTCGATGTCGGCAACGATATGCGTCGACAGCAGCACGATCCGTCCCAGACTGAAGCGGGTCAACAGATTGCGGAAGCGGACGCGCTCCTCGGGATCCAGTCCAGCCGTGGGCTCATCCACGATCAGGACCTGCGGCGAACCCAGCAGCGCTTGGGCAATGCCGAGTCGGCGTTTCATGCCGCCGGAATAGGTCTGCACTCTTTTTCGCGCCTTATCCTGCAAATTTACTTGCTCCAGAAGAGCCTCAATCTCCGCTTTGCGTTTCTTCTTGTCCGTCATTCCTTTCATCACCGCAACATAGTCGAGGTATTCTACCCCCGTCAGCTGCGGGTAAACCTGAAATTGCTGAGGGAGATAACCGATCATGCGGCGGATCTCCTCCGCCTGGCGCAGCGAGACGCCAAACAGCGTCGCCTCGCCCGAAGTAGGTGGCGTGAGCGTGGCCAATATGCGCATCAGCGACGATTTCCCGGCACCATTGGGGCCCAGAAGCCCCACCATACCTTCGTTTAGCGTTAAGGTGACATCATCTAGCGCTAGACCGCCGCGCGTATATTTTTTGGATAAATGATCAATTTGTATCATACTGTTCCTCTTTTCCAAGCGTTTTATCAAGTGACGCCTTCCGCGGGAGGCATCTGTAGCTGTAACGGAAAGCGTCCATAAAAAGTTTGGATCAACGAAAAAAGGGTGCTATTTCCACACCCGCTCTGGAATAGCACCCTGTTTCTCCCTCATGTAGCCTTCTTGAGCCGGCCAAGGCCGGACCTTGTCTTAATAGCTGTTTTGGCTGGTTTGCCCTTGGGCGATAGCCACACCGGCACTCGTGCCCAGGCGCGTTGCCCCCGCCTTAATCATCGCTTCGGCATCAGCCAGCGAACGCACGCCGCCAGACGCCTTCACGCCGACGTTTGGACCCACCGTTTTGCGCATGAGCTCGACCGCTTCCACCGTCGCCCCGCCGGTCGAAAATCCGGTTGATGTTTTGACGAAATCGGCTCCGGCTTCGACGGATAACTTGCTGGCCCGGACAATCTCCCCGTCGGAAAGCAGACAGGTTTCAATAATAACCTTCACCAGCGCTTTCCCGGCAGCAGCTTGGACAACCCCGGCGACATCGCGGCGGACGAATTCGTCGTCACCGTCTTTAAGCGCACCGATGTTGATGACCATATCGACCTCGCCGGCCCCCTCGGAAATGGCATGGCTGGCTTCAAACGCCTTTACTTCCGGAGCCGAAGCACCCAGGGGGAAGCCGATCACGGTGCAGACTTTCACTGGAGTGTCTTTCAAGACCTCCGCAGCGGTCTTCACCCAAGTCGGGTTAACGCAGACGGAAGCGAAGCCGTATTGCTTAGCTTCTTCAGCCAGCTTGATGATGGCGGCGCGTCCGGCGTCCGCTTTCAGAAGGGTATGATCGATCATGGCAGTAATGGATTGGGAATGAGTGGACAAGGGAATTCCTCCGTTCGTTTTTTCGAATCTATATTTCTGACTGTGCGGATCCTCAATATAAACTGGAGATCGTCACGCCGCTTGGCAGCTTAAACGGATGCTCCGTATTGATATGATCATAAAACATGATACCGTTCAAATGGTCGATTTCATGTTGCATCACGATGGCGTCAAAACCTTTGAAACGCAGCTTAACCTCGTTGCCCGCCTCATCGCAGGCTTTGATCTGAACCTTCTCATAACGCGGTACGAATCCCTGCACCGGCCGATCCACCGACAAGCAGCCTTCGCTCTCCGGTAAATACGTCATTGCCTGGGAATGGCTGATGATCTTCGGATTATACATGGCGATCGGCCGATCCTGACCGTTCTCGTCCGTCAGTAAAGCGGCAAACATCCGCTTATTCAGCCCAATCTGGTTCGCCGATAATCCCACTCCTGCGCGCAGCTTGTATTTCTTCGCCATCTCCGGATCCTGGCTGTTCTTCAGGAACTGCAACATCGCCGCCATTTCCTCGCGGTCTTCCTCGGTTGGGGGAACACTGACGGGTTCCGTCACCACTCTAAGAATAGGTTCCCCTTCTCTAACAATGTCATCCATCGTAATGATGTAATCGCGGTTGAATTTACTCATAAATAAACAGTTCATCCACCTTCGTCTGCAAAATATGCGCAAGCCTGAATGCAAGCTCAAGCGTCGGGTCGTACCGGTTATTCTCCACGCTATTGATCGTTTGGCGCGTCACGCCGCATTCTGCGGCCAGCTCGTTCTGGGTTAAACCCAGTCGCTTTCGGAGCTGCTTGATCTTATTGTTCATCGGCACCACCAGAATGTCAAAAGTTTTGGACTTCACCATGGTATCACGACCCTATTGACCTGTCAAAATCAAGATCTCATCTTGATTCCCCAGACCGAGTCCTTCTGGAATCCAGCCGCTTCACGCAACGCCGGAAGCCGCTCATCCTCCGGATAATGCTGTTCCAAATACCGGACGTAAGCCTCGCGCAGGTGGATTTCCTGATCCAACTTGTTATATTCGCTCGGATGCTTCTCCAGCCGCGCCAATGCGGCATCCCAGCGTGCCAGATCCGCCTTCGTCGTCCGGCCTTTCCGAGTCCGCTCCGAAAGCGAGGTTAACTCTTCATAAGATTCCCGAAGCTTGGCCGAATATTTGAACTTTTGGTTAAACAAACCCAATACCACGATGAATAGAAAAAAAACGATCCACGCCCCGATATGCTCCATTCGCCGTTGCTCCCTTCGCTTTTTAAGCAAAAATAAAAGCTCCCGCTGCCAGGAGCCGCCATACCTTCGTTCTTTGCTATAGCTTCATCGCCATTGTCGTAACATCGTTTTATTTATATTTGTGCCAGTCCAGTTCGCTCGTATTTAACAAGTGTTCGAAATCATTGTCGAGCCGTTTCTGCTCGGCACGACGCGCTTCCTCTTTGCGTACGCGCGCCTCCTCCTGACGTCGTTCCTCATCTTTCTTCAATTCATTAGCCTGCGCCTTCAGCTTGGCCAGCGTATCCTCGCCAAGCAGATCCTTCAGCGTAGCCGGTTTATCCGCCGCCGGATTGGCCGGCGTGCCTGGCCCGGAACGTCCCTTCTTCTTGCCCATGGATGCTTCACCTCGGTTCCGACGATCCTCTGTAGTTCTAGCCTAAAGTATCATAGTCGAAAAAACGTTGTCAATACGACGTGATTTGGTCCAAACCGCTGAGGAACAAGCTGAGATTGAACTCCAGACTCTCCCCTAACTCAAGCGGCAAGCCAAACGCGCCGCGACGTTCCAGGGAGGCGAAGCCGTGAATCAGACTTCGCAGCCCGCGCACGGTGTGCAAGGCTTGATCCTCTCTTAATGAGTAGCTGCCGAGATAACGCAGGATCAGATCTACGATGCGCCCTCCAGCTGCCTGCAACGCCGGATCCGGACCAGGTGCGGCTTGCGCCGCATCGTACAACCCGGGATATGCATAAGCAAAATCAAGATACGTCTTGGCAAACCGGTGGATCGCCGCTCTCCCCGTTGCTTCACCGGTGGAAGTCGAAATATGCTCATAAAGCCGATTTAGAGCGTATATGGCCAATTCCGTGCGAATCTGTTCCAGGCCGCTCACATGGTTATAGAGAGAAGGCGGCCGAATTCCCAATTTCTTGGCGATCGAGGTGATCGTCACGGCCTCCAACCCCTCCGCGTTTGCCACATCTACGGCAGCCATCAGCACCGCCGTGCTGTCAATCCCGATTCTTGGCGACATGCTCAATCCCCCTTCCGGCCGGTCTCAGCCGGTGTAGTTGTTGGCTGCACCGTTCCTTGTGCACGTTCGGCCGCCGCGATCGCCTTGGCTATGGCGGCGGCCGGCTGCTCCAACACCGGCCCGTGTCCGACCGCCAATAGCGATGGCTTTAGGCCGGCCAGCTTGCGGGCGCTCGCTAACGCGGTTTCCTTATGCCAGGTGGCGAGCGCCGGAAACGGGAACAGCGGGCGAACAGTGCCGCTCACCGCGATACCCGCCCGGGTTTGGAAGGCGTCGCCCGCGATAAGCGCGCCGCTGCGCGTGTCGAGCAAGGCAAACGATCCCGGCGTATGGCCCGGAGCCGCCACGGCCAGCAACGAACCGATCCGAACTCCATCCGTAAACGTGACATCCGCTCGGGTGGCCAGCTTCTTCGGTACCCCGCCGCGGATCGGGGAGTTCGGTTCGCCCGGATCTAGCGAAACGTCGCCGTCCATCAAACGCGCATCGCGAGCAGATACATGCACCGCTACCTCGGGAAGCTTCGCCTTCAAGGCATCCAGCGCCCCGACGTGATCGTCATGCACATGCGTGAGGATGATGCGTGTCAGCGGTTTGCCGATTTCTTGCACGGCCTGAAGGATCCCTTTGGAACTATACGGCAAAGCCGCGTCGATCAGCGTAACGCCATCCTCTTCCTCCACCAAATAACAATTCACCGGAAACAACCGGGGCATAAACGACAGTTGCAGAAGCTGTCCAACCTTCGTTATTTTCATAAGATAATCGCCTCTTTCCCATTAACTAATACCTTTAGTTTTAGTTTAAACTAATGCCATTAGTTTTGCAAGCAGGTTTTCACCTATTTTGAAGTCGTACAAGCGTGCCTGGCCGAATATGCTGTACAAGCAGCTTCATTTTATTTCAACAGTTGGAGGTTCGTTATGAACAGCTTTCTTAGCTATGTACTGCTTGGTTTATCTTTATCCGCCCCCATCGGGCCGGTGAATGCAGCTCAATTGGACAAAGGCATTCGCTGCGGGTTCCTGCACGCCTGGTTCGTTGGGCTTGGCGCCCTTTCTGCCGATTTGGTGTACATGCTGCTCGTTTACTTTGGCGTGGTTCACTTCCTGAATACCCCGTTCATGAAAACTTTCCTTTGGTTGTTTGGTTTCTTCGTGCTCACCTATATTGGGATCGATAGCCTGAAGCAAGCCGGCAAAATCCCAGCGGGCGAAATGAGAGGCAGCGAGCCGCTGCGGAAATCGTTTTTATCCGGATTTCTCATGTCCGTCAGCAACCCGCTGTCCATCTTATTCTGGCTAGGGATTTACGGTTCGGTATTGGCTCAAGCGTCAGCAAATATGCAAACTCAGGATCTGATCATGAACAGCGGCGCCATTATCGTTGGACTGCTGCTCTGGGATTTTACCATGGCCGGGTTTGCTAGTGTGTTCCGCAAGTTGCTCACGAACCAGATTTTGGTCCTCGTTTCGGTAATGTCGGGCGTGTCCTTGATCGGCTTCGGACTTTATTTCGGCTATAAAGCCGCCTTGCTGCTTGCAGAGCGACTATAAGTTTACGTCGTCCGCTTGGGACGCAGGACCAGCGATTTGGCCTGTCTCCCTCTCTTCTTGGCTTGCTTCTTCGGCTTCCACACGACAAACTGCATAATTAGCGTCACGATCCCGATCACGCCGACAAACGCCAAACTCCCCCAAAAGCCCGGCCGGCTCGTATCATGAAATAACGTTCCTGTCACCGCCAATACGATCAAGATCATACCGCCCCATCGTTTGATCTGTCCAAACGCACTGAGTTTGAGGAGCTTACCTGAAGTAACCAAGATAAAAAACCAGTTATAAAGCAGCAGTAATCCGGCTGAGGTCGTAATGTACTCATAAATACGCCCCGGCATCACGAAAGACAGCACTACGGAAGCCGCAAGTCCAACTGCGGTTAAGCCGATGGCGTAAAGCGGCCGCCCCCGCCAAGCCTTACCGGCAAATAGCGGCGGTGCATCCTTGTCTTTCGCAAGTGTGACTAGCATGGTTGTCACTGCATACAACGAGGCCACCATCGTGGAGAAACCAGCGACAATCAACACGCCGTTAAACACATGAGGGATAAAGGGCAACGGGTATTTGCCTAGGGCCGTAACGAATGGGCTGCGCTTGGGGTCGATAGCGTTCCATGCAACCATGGTGACTGCAAGCCCCACCGAGAGCAAATAGACCACCGAGAGCAACAGCAACATGATCGTTCCGGACTTCGGGGCTTCTTTCGGATCCCGTAACCGAATGGCCATCATCCCCATCACCTCGATGCCACCGAAAGCGTAAAACGCAAAGATGAAACCCGACCATAAGCCCATTCCCCCGGCTGGAAAAAAAGTCTTCGCGGTATGCGGGAATTCCGGCGCTTTGCCGCCCCCTCCGGGAATCCAGCCCATTAACGCGGCTCCCGCAACGACCAAGAACATCAGGATCGCGGCAATTTTGATGACCGACAGGATATTTTCCATCGAATCGAACACCTTGTTGCCGAGTAAAATGACACCCAGCCCCAGCACGGCATATCCGATCGCAAAGATCCACATCGGCACACCGGGGAACCAGAAACGCGAGAACAGGGATAACGCGGTGAGTTGGCTGCCCATGATGAGAAGTTCCGAGCTCCAATAGACCCAGCCGCTGCCAAAGCCCGCCCAGCGTCCAAAGGCTCGTTTCGCATAGGAACGGAAGGATCCCTGCTCCGGTCGATCCGCAGTCATGCGAGCCAACACCTCAAACACTGTGTAGGTGCCAACCGCAGCCAACAGGAACGCGATCAGGATGGATGGACCCGCCATACGGATTCCGATGCCTGACCCAAGAAAATAGCCGGTGCCTATCGTCGAAGCCACTCCCAGCAAGGAGAGCTGCCACCAGCGTAAATCTCCTTTTTTCCCCTCTGCGTTTTCCGTCTTCGCCATTCTCTTTCCCCCGTTTCATCGAATTTCTTCGTTCCTGCCATCCCCCTATTGTGCGACGGGGAACAGGAAATATGTAACCCTCGTTTTTGTAAAAAAAAGCACCTGAGGCCTCGCCAACAGCAGCGAAACCCCAAGTGCTATACTCTTACATTTATCGCACGAATCGGTATGTCATTTGACTGTGTCTTCGACCGACTCCTGCCCAAGACGCCCTTCTTTAGACGGCCAGAAGGCCGCTTTGCCGAGCAGCATCGTGATGGCAGGCACAAGGAACGGACGCACGAGGAACGTGTCGAGCAAGACCCCCACTGCCGCGATGATACCGAACTGTACCAGCACTTGAATTGGCAGCGTGGCCAATACGGCAAACGTTCCGGCCAGGATCAGACCGGCCGAGGTAATGACATTCCCGGTTTCATTGACGCCTTCACGGATCGCATCCTTCAGCGGCATCACCTTACGTTTCTTCCAAATGCTCGAGATCAAGAAGATGTTATAGTCTTCGCCAAGCGCGACCAGGAACACGAACGCATACAGCGGGATCAGCCCTTGGATCGCGGCGTTACCCATTAGGTCGTGGAGGACAACCCAACCGATGCCGAGCGCGGCGAAATAAGATAATACGACAGTTAGGATCAAGTAAACCATGGCGACGATCGAGCGGAGATAGACGAGCAGCAGCAACGCGATCAGACCGATAACGATCGGAATAATGACCTTCGTATCGCGAGCGTTGGTGTTCTCAGTATCGTATTGTGTAGCGGTTTGCCCGCTGATCCATACCTTATTCTCCGGTTCGCCGATACCTTCGTCCGCCAGCAGGCTTTCCGCCGTCTGCCGCAGCTCTGGAATATGCTTCATCGCTTCGTTGGAATACGGATTGACGTTCAATTGCAGCTCAATAGCCCGGATATTGGGGTTGGTCTTGCCATCGGCCGGTGTAGATACCTGACTGATATAAGGCAAGCTGCTGAACGTGCCTTGCAGATCGATGTCCTTCCCTTCCGTATCCACCATCAGCTTAACCGGAGCCAATTCCCCCGGCGTAAATTTATCGGCGATCACTGCAAATCCTTCCCGAGAAGGCGTATCCTCCGGGAAGGAGGAGAGCAGGTCGACCGTGTATTCGATTCGGGTCGCCTGAGAAGCCAATACTCCCAGAAGCAGCGTCGTCACGATAAAAATCGTCCATGGCCGTTTCGTTACCGTTCGGCCGATCCAACCGGCCGAAGCTTTGGACTTGGGATGGCGATTGGGTTTCCCCCGGCGTTTGGCTCGTTCCGTTTGCATTTCCGGCGTGCGCGGAATAAACGGGAAGAACGAAGCGCGGCCCAAAATAGCCAATAGCGCCGGTACAAGGGTTAAGCTGGCAATCCCCATGATCAGGATCGACAAGCTAAACGGGACGCCAAAACGCTGCACCGAACCGTATTGGGCTAACAGCAGCACCAGCAGAGCGATCACGACGGTAAATCCGCTCATGGCAATCGCGCCCGAAGAGCCTTTGACCGCAGCGGCCAGTGCTTTCGACTTCTCCTTTTCTTCCGTCAACAGCTGCCGGAAATGGGAGATCAAGAACAAACAGTAGTCGGTTCCCGCCCCGAACAGCAGCACGGTCATAATTGAAATGGCCTGCGAGTCAACGGTAATCCAACCCTGCTCCGCCATTTTGCCAAGGATCGGTCCGGCTACGCCGTAAGCAAAACCAACGGCGATCAACGGAATGATGGCCAAGATCGGCGAACGGTAAATAAGCAGCAGCAAAATCAGCACGATCAAGACGGTGGCGATCATCAGCGAAACGTCGGCGCTCGAGAACAACCCCACTGCATCGATCGAAATTCCGGCCGGTCCGGACACTCGGGCAACAAGCCCCTGGTCTCCGAGCTTAGCGTCAAACGGATCTTTCTCAAAGATCGTCTCCGCTTGGCTGCGGATCTCTTCCATGCCGGTCTTCATCACATCGGTTTCCGCCCCCTTGGCGAAGAAGAACGGCAGCACCCACGTCGTGCCGTCTTCGGAAGCCTGTTGCTTGAGCGCTGGCAGCGGCATTTGTTCGAGCGGGAGCACGAGCTCCATCCCTTCCAACGGATTAGCCGTGAAATACGACGTCAGTTCCTGCAAGCGGGTGTAATCCTCATCCGTCAACCCGCCTTCCCGCGTCCAGACTGTTAAGGCTGGAATGCCGCTGTCGCTGGGGAACTCCTGCTCCGCCAGCTGTTCGGCTATCACGGAGGGCTGGTTCGCATCCAAATTGGCCGCATTGTTCCGCTCCATCGAGTTTACGCTGGGCCATACGGCGCTTAGTCCGCCAGCAAGCAAAATCCAAACGGCCAGCGTAATCCACTTGGATCTTCGACCAGCCACAAGTTGGGACAGCCGACCTAGTATTTTATCCATTTATGATTCCATCTCCTTTTCTATATCGTAAGCTCACGTGATTTACATCACTCTGAATATTAATTATATATACCGGAAGGTTAATTATCAAACAAAAAATATGATATAATGTTTGCTCAGTACAAGTTGCTCGAGGTGATGAAGGTTGACCCAGCCGCATAAACGTTCCTTGGGACGGCCCGTCCAGCAGCCGGACGCCTTGGCGACGTCCGAGCAGATCCTGCGTACCGCGTCCCTCTTGTTCATGGAGAAGGGGTATAAATCCGTATCCATGAACGAGGTCGCCGAGCAGTGCGGGATCACGAAAGCTAGCGTCTATTATTATTATCCGACCAAACAGGATTTGTTTGTTGCCTCCGTGGCAACGACGCTTGCGCGGGTAAACGGACGGATCCGGAAGCTGCTGGTAGAGCCCGGCACGTTTCGGGAGAGACTACTTCAAATTACAATGAACTATTTAAGAATCCCTCGGGTTCACATGGACGAGATGTTCCGCAACATTCAGCATCATTTGTCTGGAGAGCAGCAGGAGACTTTAATCCGCCATGAAAACGATCTGTACGAGACGCTACGCGAAGGGTTTGCCCAAGCTGCCGAGTCAGGCGAAATCGTCTGCAGCGACCCGAACCTGGTCGCCCATCTGTATGTTTCTATGCTGCGGGTGGGAGAACGCCAATATGCCGACAAGAATAAGCTGTTTCCTTCGGCGGAACAGGCGGCTGAAGCGATCGTCGCTTTTTTGTGGAGAGGGATTCATAACTAAAACAGCAAAGGAGGAGGAAGGGCTGTGGCATTCGGCGTGTCGCGAGAGGAATTGGAGGCATGGAAACAGACGGTGGCCCGCGGAGAGATCGGATTCTTGACTCATTTTTGGCTGGATCCACGTTTTCCCGAAGCCAAGACGGTCACCAAGGTCGGCTGTTCCGATTTGGAGCGGCTCAAAGCCTGGTGTGAGGCCCACGACCTTCCCACTCGATATATTCATCACCGTTCGCCATTCCCCCATTTCGACCTAATTGGGCCGAAACAACGGGAAGTGCTGCGGGAGGAGGGGCTTTGGGATCAACTGGAGCGGTTTCGCCTCTAATAGATGTAGATAAAGGCTGCTCGTGGGGTTCATCCCCTGCGAACAGCTTTTTTGTCGTTCATTAATGCCCTGAAGGAGCAGATAACCCTACCCGTTCGATCAGTCTCGTGCTCTCCTCGTTTAATCCGATGATGCGGATTTCCTTGCCCAGTTGATGATATTTGAGAATCAGTTTCGAAATCGCGTTCACGGCCGACTGATCCCATACATGCGACTTCGAAAAGTCCACCGCCACCCGCTGCGGATCGCCGGCTGCATCAAACTCTTGGAGAAAATGACTCACCGTTCCGAAGAAGAGCTGTCCAGCGACAACATAAGTTTTGGCTCCTTGCTCCTCACGGACGGAAGTCCGGATCCGAGCCATTTTCCAGGCGAAGGATAACGCGCTGAGCAAGACGCCCATCCCCACGCCGATGGACAGGTTATCCGTCGCAACCACGGCCACCACCGTCACCACCATGACAAGGGCGTCCGACACGGGAACCTTGCGAAGCGATGTCAGGGAATTCCAATCGAAGGTGCCGATCGATACCATAAACATGACGCCAACAAGCGCCGCCATCGGAATCTGTTGAACTACGTCCCCTAAGACGATGACCAGGAACAGAAGGCCCACGCCAGAGACCAACGTCGACAGCCTCGTCCGACCGCCGGATTTCATGTTGATCATCGACTGCCCGATCATAGCACAGCCCGCCATCCCCCCGAAAAATCCGGTCACGATATTCGCCAGCCCTTGGCCCTTCATCTCACGGTTCTTGTCACTTGATGTATCCGTGATCTCATCGATCAGCGTTGCGGTCATGAGCGATTCTAACAGCCCTACGAATGCCAGCGACAACGACACCGGGAAGATAGTCTTCAGCATGTCCCAGGTGATTCCAACTTCGGGAAGATGGAACGCCGGCAACGCTGACGTTATTGCGCCCATGTCGCCGACCGTTCTCACATCCAGATTTAGTGAGATGGTTAATACGGAGACCGCGATGATCGCAACCAGGGCGGAAGGAACCGCTTTGGTCAATCGCGGAAATAGATAGATGATCGCGAGCGTTAACGCCACTAACCCGTACATCAGCCAACCTTGTTTTTCGAAATGGGTGAGTTGCGCCATAAAAATCAGAATAGCTAATGCATTCACAAATCCGGTCATCACCGGGTGCGGCAAGAAGCTGATGAATCGGCCCAATTTCAGATAACCCATGATGATTTGCAAAACCCCAGCCAAAACCGTGGCCGCAAACAAATACTCGATTCCATGTTCGCGGACGAGTCCGCCCATCAGCAGCGCCATCGCGCCGGTAGCCGCAGAGATCATGCCCGGCCGCCCGCCGGCGAACGCAATCACGACAGCGATACTAAAGGAAGCGTACAACCCAACCATGGGGCTCACGCCGGCCAGAATCGAGAACGCAATCGCCTCAGGGATCAAGGCAAAAGCTACCGTCAGACCGGACAGCACATCACTTCGGGTGTTGGAAAACCAAACCCGTTTAATATTCAAATGATGAAGCAAGTAAAAATCCCCCTCTTTCTTAAATCACAAACAGGACCGGTGCAACGCGCAACGTCCTAGATTATAGTAAAGATCGAATCGCCGCTCAAACCTCCAACCCTGCATTTAAGCGCTTAAGTGTGGGAATTGCTCGGCTTTCCTACCCGCAGCCCCGGAATACTTTAAAATTTGATTAGTTACATAACAAAAAGAACCCTGCCGTCAGGCAAGGCTCTCGGTCATTCAGAGAATATTATCGTTTATTGAAGATGTCCGTCAGCACCGGCACGATTTGCGATTTGCGGGATACGACGCCCTTCAGCACCGCTTTGTTGTCGGTAAGCTTCACATTATAAGCTTGCTCCACTGCATCGGCTGCCTTCCCCAGAGCCAAACCAACGGAGTCATTGTTCAGGATGTCGGTCACGACAAACAAGAACAGATCCAGACCTTTGCTGGCGATGATGCCGTTCAGAGCCGCCTCAACTTCGCTTTGGCGGGACAAGACATCGTTCACGTCCACTGCGTTCACCTGAGCGATTTCCACTTTGGCTCCGCCCATTTCGAACTCTTTGGCATCCAAGGAGATGAGCTGCTCGATCGTCTTGTCACTCAGGTCTGCCCCGGCTTTCAGCATGTCCAGTCCGTACTCCTCGGCGTTGACGCCAGCGATTTCGGCCAACTCCCGTGCAGCGGCGATGTCCTGCTCGGTGCAGGTCGGCGATTTGAACAACAGGGAATCGGAAATGATGGCAGACAGCATAAGGCCGGCGATGTTGGCCGGTACGGCTACGCCGTTTTCTTTGTACATTTTATTCAAAATGGTTGCGGTGCAGCCCACCGGTTCAGCCCGATAGTACAGCGGTCCGCTCGTTTCGAAGTTGGCAATCCGGTGATGGTCGATGACCTCGGCCACACGCACCTGACCGATATCGGAGACGCTTTGTTGACGCTCGTTATGGTCGACCAGGATTACATCCTTGACTTCACCGGCTACCGTCTCAACTAGACGCGGCGCTTCAAAACCGAAACGCTCCAGCGCAAAAGCCGTTTCCCCATTGACGTTGCCCAGACGCACGGGCTCCACGTTCCAACCCAGCTTGGACTTCAGATCCGCATATGCGATCGCTGAACAAATCGTATCCGTATCGGGATTTTTATGACCGAAAATCAATACTTTTTCCATCTCATTACTCCCCTTTAACATGATTTCATGTCAAAAGTATAGCTTATTAACGGAGGAGCAATCAAGAGCGCAGCCCCGCGCGACTTCTGCGATTTACATCCCCGAACAAACCGGGTACGATCAACACATGGCTCTTTTGAGAGCTGAACTTTTTCCTTTGGTGCTCAGTCGACCTTCAGTCGGCATTCAGCAAACGCTCAGCATCATCTCGCATAATGGAGACATCAGCGTTGGATTGACAACGAATGGATAGGCGCAAGGGGGATGATTTTAATGAACCAAGTCAAAGGGGCAAAAGTGCTGCTAGTTGACGATGAACCTCATATTGTACAGTTCCTCGAGTTGGGGCTGCAAAACGAAGGTTTTGAGGTGCGTACTGCCGGCGACGGCATGAACGCGGTCGCGATCGCAGCCGAGTTTCAACCGCACGTCATCGTGCTGGACGTGATGATGCCGGGGATGGACGGCTGGGAAGTTTGCCGGCTCCTGCGGAAGAACGGCGAGAACGTGGCTATCATCATGCTGACGGCGAAGGATGAGGTGGAGGATCGAGTCAAGGGGCTGACCCTTGGCGCAGACGATTACGTCGTTAAACCGTTCAGCTTCGAGGAGCTGCTGGCCCGGATCGGTGCGCGTTTGCGTAATCAGTTTCCGGCGCTGTTCGGCGAAGTGGCTATCGGCCCGTTCCGCCTGAACGATCGCCGCAAGGAAATTTCCTATTCGGAGCGAGTGCTGGAATTATCCCCTACCGAATACGAACTGTTGAAATATTTGGTGCTTAACCATGGGATCGTCTTGAGCAAAACGACGATTTTGGATAAAGTCTGGGGTTACGACTTCGGCGGCGAGGAGAATATCGTAGAGGTCTACATTCGCTCTCTCCGCGAAAAATTGAATGATCAGGACCATCGACTGATCCGAACGCTGCGGGGCGCGGGCTACCGCGTCGATCTGCCATGAAGCCCCTTGCCGGCGGAAGCCGGACAAAGACTGGCGGAAAGCGGTTGATCAGAGGGCTGCGAAGCCGCTTCTCCCCGAGCTCGCTTCGCTTTCAGCTGCTATCCCGATCCCTGCTGTTGCTAGCCGCGCTCCTGATCCTGATCGGTGTATTTCAATACGTGATCATGAAAGACTTCTTATATAAGAACCAAGCCGAAACGATGGTCTCGCAGATGCGCGGCCCGCTCCGGGACGTATTCACGCGGGCGGGGCAACCCGCCGAGCATTGGGGCGCGCCGAAGCCGGAGGCGGATGCCGGCGGGATCGGGACGAGTGGCGATAAACCCAGTATCGGAGAAGGAGGCGGAGAAGAAAATGACGGGCGTCCTCCGCAATTGTTTATCCCTGACACCTCGCTGGCAATCATCAACAGCGACAGCGGGTTCATCGACTTAAACGCCGAATCCGGCGTAGCTGCACCCCGTCTTACCGATGCCGAATATGCCGCCTTGTTCGAAGGAGACACGCTCGGGCGACCGGGTCCGACGGGTTACCATGTCATCGAGGATGAGGACGGAAAGGAACAGTTGGTTGTCTTTCGTTCTGTCGGTTTGCCGGGTGAACAAGGCGAGAAATCCTGGCTCGTACAAATGGGCACCTATACTGCGCCACTGCGCGAAGTCGTGATGCGCCAACTGCTGACGTTCGTAGGACTCTCTCTTCTGGCGCTAGCCGGCGGACTAGCGCTATATCTGCCGATCTTACGCCGGGCCTTAACGCCGCTGAACCAAATGGTTCACACCGTGGAAGATACGAATGCCGGCAATCTCGGCAACCGATTCACGGCCGCATCCGGCCAATCGGAAATCGATCGACTAGGCGTCTCCTTTAACGGGATGATGGAACGGCTGGAGGAATCGTTCGAAGCCGAGCGCGAAGCCAAGGAACAGATGCGCCGGTTCGTGGCCGACGCTTCCCATGAGCTGCGGACGCCGCTCACTTCAATACACGGCTTCTTGGAGGTGTTGCTGCGAGGAGCAGCAAACCGGCCGGAGCAGCTGCACACTGCGTTGAACAGCATGCTGGGCGAATCGCAGCGAATGAAGAAGCTGGTCGAGGACCTGTTGACGCTTGCCAAGCTTGACCGAACCCCGGTCGTCCAGCGGACACAAGTGCGGCTGGACGAGGTGATCGCGGAGATGGAACCGCATCTACGGATGCTGGCCGGGGAGCGCGAGGTGCGGTTCGAACTCCAGCCGGGGCTGACCGCGATGTGCGATTGCGACAAGATCAAACAGGTGGTTCTGAACCTGTTCCATAACGCGGTGCAGCACACCGACCCACGGCAAGGGACGATCACCGTACGTCTGTCAGGCTTGCCGGGCTGGGCCCAGCTGGAGGTGCGGGACAACGGCCCCGGGATCGCTGCCGAGCATCTGTCGCATGTGTTCGAGCGGTTTTACCGCATCGACGCCTCCCGCACGCGCAGTCAAGGCGGGGCCGGACTTGGGCTGTCGATCTCGCAATCGATCGTCGAAGCCCACGGCGGCGCCATCGAAGTCGACAGCGCGCCGGGCCAGGGCACGGCCTTCAAGGTGACGCTGCCGGCAGTCTAGCGGGAGCGGAAGCTATACGGGAGCTATGCAGGTTAACGGCTAACGGACCGTAATGACCTTATTGGCCTATTTCCCGGACATTTCCCGGTGTTACAGATCCCAATGCCGTGATTCAGCTCCAGTTAGTGGATTGGTAACCCATTGGAGCAGAATAACGTTATCTCAGTCCGTTAGATTTAAGAAAACGTGCCGTTGCTGCTAATAACGTCTCTGAAGTCCGTTACAATGGCTACAAAAAAAGGGATGCTGCATTACCGCAGCATCCCTTTGTATATTCCGGGCTCCGAGCCCTCGATGACGACCGCGCCGGTCGCCTTGGCGTAGAAATCCTTCGGGCCCGCTCCGCCGATCGCGGCATAACCGTATCCGTCCATTCGCATCAGATAGAGCGTATAGAGCAGCAGTTGTTTGCCAATGCCCCGGCCTCGCTCTTGCTCATCGACACCGGTCGGTCCGAAGAACCCTTTCATCGTGGTATCGTAGCAGGCGAACCCAAGCAGCTTGCCGTTCTCCGTGGCGATGATGCAGGTAATCGGCGCGCGGGCGAACCCCACTTCGCATTCGCTGACCCAGCGCATATCGAAGTGCTCGCCCACCCATTTCGAGACCACGTGCTTCTCCGGGGCAAGGGCCCGGCGGATGGTGATCCCGGTACGCGCCTCGTACTGCTCCACCGATTCGAACGGGGGCAGATCGTATAACTTTACTAACATATCGGACATGTTTGTTGATCTCCTTTGTTAGAAAGACGTGTTTTGAGGGCTATTATACGTCTTCCCCACTCATCCGACAACCGTTTTCGAAACGATCGCCGCGCATCGCCCCGGACCCAGGCACCTATCTATCTCCCGTCATTCTGACGCTTCGATCACATACTCCTGGTATCTTCCGTAGTCGCTTTGCCGGCACTCCAAAGCCAGCTTCGTCCCTTCGGCTTCATAACTCGTATCCAGCACATTGGCGTGCTCGTTCAGATAAGACACCAGCGATCCTTTATCGAAAGGAATCAGCATCGTACATTTGATGTAGTCTTTGAAAATCCGGCCGCGAATTTCATTCACCAGCTCGGCGATCCCGATGCGAGGTTTGGCCGCGAGATAGATGATGTCTCCCTGTACGTCAGGGATCGCCTGGTCCGTCCGATCGGACTTGTTATAGGCATAGATCGCCGGGATATCGGTGATGCCGATTTCTTTTAGCGTCTGATGGGTGATTTCGATCATCCTTGCAAATTCCGGGTTGGAATAATCGACGACGTGAATCAGCAGATCGGCTTCGGATACTTCCTCCAGCGTGGAACGGAACGCCTTGACCAGATGATGCGGCAGCTTGCTCACAAATCCAACCGTATCCGTCAAGAGAAACGCCTTGTTATCCTCCAGCGGGATATTGCGGACGGACGTCTCCAGCGTGGCGAACAGCATATCCTTCTCGAGCACCTGCTTCTCCTGCCCTGGGCTGTACGTTTCAAGCAGTGCGTTCATAATCGTTGATTTCCCGGCGTTGGTATAGCCGACAAGCGATACGACGGGCACGTCGTTCTTCTTGCGTTGCTTGCGCTGCGTTTGGCGGTGGGCAACCAGCGTCTCCAGTTCGCGGCTGAGCGCGGTGATCTTCTCCTCGATCCGCCGACGGTCGAGTTCCAGCTTTGTTTCCCCCGCACCGCGGTTCTTTGTGCCGACCCCGCCGCTCTGGCGGCCTAGCGATTCCCGCAGCCCGATTAGCCGCGGCAGCATGTACTTCAGCCGGGCCACCTCGACCTGAAGCTGAGCCTCGCGGGTTTTGGCCCGCTCCGCAAAAATATCCAGGATCAGCAGCGTCCGGTCAATCACCTTGCACTGCAGATCGGACTCCAGGTTACGGAGCTGCGACGGGGACAACTCGTCGTTGAAGATGACGAGATTCCCTTCGTGCGCTTCCATGAGCGCCCGCACCTCTTCGATTTTGCCCGTCCCGATATAATGCGACGGGGTAACCTTAGGCAGATTTTGCGTAAGCACGCCAACGACTTCAATGTCGCAAGCCTCCGTCAAATTAGCCAACTCTTCCATGGAATAGTCGAAATCCGCCTGATGATTCAAATTCACGCCAACCAAGATGGCTTTTTGCTCCAATGTTTGTTGTTCCGTCATATCTGAGTTCCTCCCTTTAGGAAAAAAATAAACACAGGCACGGCACCTGTGTTTACGCAAACGGTTCCCAAAACAGCCCGAAACCCACAAACTTGGGATATCGATCCCCGTCCGCGTTCCCGGCCAAATCAGGCATATTCTATTCTAAGGTTCCATGCGGTTCCCTTTATCATAGCACACCTATCCCGTTCACCCTGCACAGGTGCAGAGCCT
Source organism: Paenibacillus rhizolycopersici (assembly GCF_014947195.2). Classification (NCBI taxonomy): domain Bacteria; kingdom Bacillati; phylum Bacillota; class Bacilli; order Caryophanales; family Paenibacillaceae; genus Paenibacillus; species Paenibacillus rhizolycopersici. The sequence continues at coordinate 52,710 of NZ_JADCNN020000012.1, forward strand.
TTGGCAGTATTCAATTAGCCGCGCAAAGTGGTAAAACGGAATTTAATGTACAACACGGGGAACCCTCCGTTCTTTTCATAGTGATTCCAGTTTATCACAATCCGTATTCGTTCACAATCCAGGGAAGTCCGTCCACCCAGGTTTTGGGGTAGCCTGAAACAATATTTCCTTTTTCGCGTATATAAGGAAGAAAAGGAGGCGGAACCTATGGGTGGATTCGATCCCTCTCCGTTTGGCGGAGGCGGTTTCGGGGGCGGGGGCGATATTATGTTTACGATCGTTCCTGTATTTATGGTCATATTCTTTGTTATCTTCATAGTGCTATTGGTTTCCAATGGGGTCCGTTACGCCAAAAACGCCCGCTCCCCGCGGGATACGAGATATGCACGAATCGTCTCTAAACGAATGGACGTGCAACACAGCTCCAGTCACATGAATGATAACCATGCGATGCATAGCTCCTCTTCCCGGACGTACTATTACATCACGTTGGAGTTTGATAACGGCAGCCGCCAGGAATATTTAGACGTGAAGAATTTGTACGGCCTCGTCGCCGAAGGCGATGTCGGTTATGCCGCCGTCCAGGGCGATTGGATTGTGGCGTTCGAGCGCGATACGGCGCAACGTCCAAGTAGCGGCACGTACTAATTGGAAGCAAAAAGAGGTGTCCCAAGTATGATTTTGGGGCACCTCCTTTGCCTTCTAAGATAGCGTTATATAATCATCCTATTTCGCAGAATTACAGCTAAAATCGAGCTATAAGAACATTTCATCACGCTATTTACTCCGAAACACCACTTTTCCGTGCTCCACCTATGAAATAAGGTGAATGATTCACTCTATTTCACGTGGTTGATGCTCAATTAGGCCCAATAAGGTTAAGGCTTAACGCTATTTCAACCTTTCCCTTAAGTTTCAGTCTGAATACCGGCCCGCTTGCGTTTGCGATATCCTGACGGGGTCTCCCCGTAAACCTGGCAGAACATTCGAGCGAAATGGTCTGGACTGTCGATGCCGACATCCCCGGCAATCTCCGCCACTTGTCGCGTGGTAAAGGCCAGCAGCTGAGCTGCTTTTTCCAGGCGGATCTTGTTGACGGTGCCGATGATCGTATCCCCTACCTGCTCTTTGAACAGATGCGACAGCCGGGAAGGCGACATGCAGCTGCGCTTGGCCAGGTCCGGAATGCTTACTCGCTCGCGATAAGACTCCCGCAAATATCCGACGACATCGGCAATTCTTGGATCAATAGCGGCTTCGTTGCTGTCCTTGGCAACCTCCGCGCGGAGTAACAACAACGCTTCCTCTAACGCCAGCTCCGCCAATCGGTGATGGAGCTCGGAGTTTCCGCCCGAGCTGCTGTACCGAACCATCCGCTGAAGGGCTTCGGCGAAGCCGTTACGCCCAGGACTGCCGTCAACCTGTAAACGGACGATGCCCTCCGTTTGTTGCGGAAGGTTCAACCATGGGCGAAAGGAGGGGTCCGGGATAAAATGAACCCAAATAAACTCCCACCTCGCTCCCGCCGTGCTGTAGTGATGAGGCAAACCGGGCAGCAGGATGACCGCGTCTCCTGGACAGCATGGCGCAACTACTTCCCCGGCGACATGAACTTGACCCTCTCCGGTTAGCGTATACATCAACAACCAACCAACAGGATCGGGTGGGCGGTGAATCGAATAATCCGCGGTTTCCGCATAATGCCCGGAAATCAGGATTCCATAGGGGCGCTCCCCGTTAATAGCATAATTCGTCGGTTTTTTAGCCATATCCTCTCTTCCTTCATCCGGCGATAAACATCTAAAATGAATATAACCGATGTGGACGCCCACTTCCAGATACAACATGATCCATCGGATCTTATATCCTTCAGGAGGCAGTTTTCCCAATGAAAAACGCAAACACGGTCTTAAAACTCGATATCGGACAAGCCAACAAAACAATCCGTCCCGGCAAGCTTGCCCTGCAGGCGGGAAGCAACCCCAAAGGAGAATCGTTTGGATTTACGAACTTCTATATGACCCGCAACGGAGAGCCTTTTATTCCCGTCGTCGGGGAGTTTCATTTTTCCCGTTTCTCTTATTTGCATTGGGAGGAAGAGTTGCTGAAAATGAAAGCCGGCGGCGTTCATCTCGTCGCAACCTACGTTTTCTGGAATTACCACGAGGAAGAAGAAGGCGTGTTCGATTGGAGCGGTAACCGCAATTTGCGGCATTTCATTGACCTCTGCGCCAAACATGAGCTGCCGCTGATTTTACGGATCGGACCGTTCTGCCACGGCGAAGTCCGTAATGGCGGCATCCCTGATTGGGTATTCCGCTATCCGTTGGAGGTTCGTTCCAATGATGAACGATATTTAACGCTTTCCAGACGTTTGTACCGCGAAATTTCACGGCAAGTTCAAGGCACCTATTATCAGGAAGGCGGCCCGGTGATCGCCGTGCAGTTGGAGAACGAGTATATGCACGCCGGCGCGCCGTTAGACGCTTGGGGATACAGCGGCGACAAATACGTCACCGCAGGAACCGGAGGCAACGAGCATTTGGCGGAATTACGCCGGATTGCGGTGGATGTGGGAATCCGTCCGTTATTCTTCACTGCAACCGCTTGGGGCGGGGCAGCGGTCCCAGAGGAGGGCACGTTACCGATGCTCGCCGGGTACGCCTATACGCCGTGGATCCCAAACCAACCGCCGAGCCGGGAGTATCTGTTCCAGGATCTGCATGTTACACCCGCCGAGCCAGTGAATTACGACAGCATGGAGTACCCGGTGGCCTATTGCGAAATGGCAGGCGGTATGCAGGTCAGCTACAAGGCCCGGCCTTACGTGCCGGCTGACAGCGTCGAAGCGATGACACTGGTGAAGCTGGCAAGCGGCAGCAATTTGCTGGGGTATTACATGTACCATGGCGGCTCTAATCCCGTGGGTCAAAAGACGTTCCTGAACGAATCCGGTTTACCGAAAATCACCTACGATTATCAATCGCCTTTAGGCGAGTTCGGTCGGGTTGGCGAATCGTATGATCGTATCCGTGCGATCTCGCTGTTTCTGCAATCCTTCGGACGATGGTTAGCTCCGATGGGCACCCTGCTGCCCGATGGTCAAGAGCAAGTCACCCCTGAGGATACCGAGCGCGTTCGTTGGTGCGTTCGGCAAAAGGACGGCTCTGGATTTGTGTTCCTGAACAATTTCCAGGATCATGTCGAGCTGCCGGATCGCCGGCTGCGAATTGAATTGGATACGCCTCAGGGGAAGGCGTTGTTCCCTCATACCGGCGAGCTCACACTTCGGAGCGGACTTGGCGTCATCCTGCCGTTCAACCTGAAGCTGGATGGATTGTTCATTGCGAGCGCAACCGCGCAGCTGCTGACCCGGCTTGAAGCAGGGAACGAAACGGTGCTGGTGTTCTATGCCCATGACGGGATGGAACCCGAGATTGTGCTTCGCAAAACCTCAGTATCTTCAGTCGAAGCCGGCAACGGCAGCGGCGTTGTAAGTGAAGATGACGCCCATTGGATGGTTCGCCCAACGCCCGGTCAACAGCACCAAATCCTCGTTAAGATGGCAGAGGGCAGAGCGGTACGACTAGTGACCTTAACCCGAGAAGAAGCGTTGCAAACTTATCGGTTCGACGGGCTGTGGGGCCAAGATACGCTCGTCCTCAGCACGAGCCATCTGGCGATGAAGGATGGGCAGCTAATTTGCACCTCCCCAGGACATAACAACGTGACCTTATCCCTTTTTCCCACTCCTGACCCATCAGCCGGATTATGGAGCAGCACGGGGGAGTTGCAGGAAACCGAGAGTGAAGAAGGGCTGTTCCGGTCGTACACCTTGGAGTTCCCGGCTTATCGGCCTGAGATGAAGCTCACCTCCCTGTCGGACCGATCAGTGCTGCTGGAGATTCCCGCCGAATGGCCGGACGACGTTGCTGACGTATGGCTGAAGGTGGATTACGACGGCGACGTGGCGGCCGCCTACCTCGGTGACCGGATGCTGACGGATCATATCCATTACGGACAACCTTGGGAGATTGGACTGAAGCAGGCCCGTCACGAGTTGGAGAACCATCCGCTGCAGCTTTCGGTTACGCCGCTGCGCCAAGGCATAGTGCACAGCTTCGTGAATCAAGCCTATGTGGAACGGTTCGAAGGGATCGAAATTGCTAAAATCCACGATATCCAGATCATCCCCCATTATTCCGCACGTCTCTGGCCGCGGGGCGAGTAGTGTGAAACACAACAAGCGCGGGTGCAGGAGAAATCTCTCTTGCACCCGCGCATTTCGTGTGTCCTCAGTTCACCGGTAATCCCCGCTCGCGTGCAAAATTGCCCCAATGCGGCTTCCGTCCGTCGATGTCGCTGAATCCGTATTCATCGGACAGGTCCCAGCTGGTCAGCGCTCGACCGGCTTTGTCGCGCACGTTCGGATCTCCGGCTAGAGCAGCCACCGCTTGCCCGACGAAATAAGGGGTTTCGGATTCGGCGTATAGCGGTTCTTTCTCAATGGCGTCCCGCCAGTTGGCTTCCTGGACGCCAAAGTAATCCAGCATCTGCTCTGAGCGCAGAAATCCGGGGGTCACCGCCAATGCGGTCACGTTATGCGGCTTCAATTCCTCGGCCATGGCAGCGGCTAGGTGGATGGGTGAGATTTTTGCCAAACTGTAGTACACGTTGCCACGATAATTGTAGGTTGAGCCGTCGGTGATTTCGATGACCAGCCCTTCCTTCCGCTTGATCATCATCGGCACCCCGTAGTAGCTCGTAATGAGATGGGTTCGGACGGCCCGCTCCTGCATCAACAACCCGTCGGCCAGCGGCTGCTCCCAGAACGGCGTGTTCCAATGGGTGAGGCTTTCGCCGCCCCAAATATCGTTGACCAGAAGATCTAAGCGTCCGTCCTGCTCCTTCTCCACTCGCTCGAACAAAGCCTTAACCTGCTCCGGCGACGTATGGTCCGTGCGTACGGCAATCCCGACGCCGCCACGTGCGGTCACCATATCCGCCGTTTCGTCGATGGTCTCCGTCCGACCGATGTCTGATGCCGCTCCCCGCACGCTCCGTCCAGTGCAATAAACGGTCGCTCCGGCCGCTCCCAACATAACCGCAATCCCTCGGCCTGCTCCTCGCGTTGCCCCGGCAACAACGGCCACTTTTCCTTCTAATGGTTTCTTGTCCATGGTCACATTCGCTCCCTTTCCAGCTTGAAATTCACACGTGCCTTTGTAGGATAACAAAGTATATATGACATCTATTGTCCTATATCTGTGATATAATCATTCCAAATTCCATGTTACAGCCAAAGGAGGAAGTTTCATGCGCGCGGATCGCTTGATAAATCTACTGCTGCTACTCCAGAACCGTGGAAAGATGAGCTCTCGCCAGCTAGCGGAGCGCCTGGAGGTATCGGAGCGGACAATCGCCCGGGACATCGAGGCCTTGAGCGCGGCGGGCATCCCCGTCTACGCAGAGCGTGGCTCCCGCGGCGGCTGGGTGCTAGCGGAAAGTTACCGAACGAACCTGACCGGCATGCGGCCGGAGGAAATCATCTCTCTGCTGTTGACGAACCATAACGAACTGTTGAAGGATCTCGGGATTCAGGGGGATTTTCAGGCCGCTTACCAAAAGCTGCTGGCTGCTGCCCCCGCACCGATTCGACAGGATGCCGAGCTCATCCGCGAACGCATCCATATCGATGGGGCCGGTTGGCACGCCTCGAAGGAGGCTTTCCCCTGGTTGTCCGCCGTGCAGGAGGCGGTATGGACCCAGCGGAAGCTGCAGATTCGCTACCGCAAAGAGGAGGACGTCGTCCAGCGTATCGTGCTCCCCTTGGGGCTCATCGCCAAGCGAAACGTATGGTACTTGGCAGCCGAACAGGACCCGGACGGCGAGCTTCGGACATTCCGCATCTCCCGGCTGGAGGAAGCCCGCATCCTCGAGGAAACGTTCATTCGCCCGGACGGATTTGATCTCGCAGCGTACTGGGAGCAATCGACCACTCGCTTCAAATCGGAGCTGCCCCGATATCTCGCCCGGGTACGGACGACCGAGTCCGGGCTGAACCGACTGCGCAGAGAACGATTTATCAAGGTGAACCATACAGAAGGGCCAGACGATCAAGGTTGGTTGCAGACGGAAGTCGATTTCCAGACGCTGGACTGGGCTTGCGGCGTGGTCCTGGCAGGCGGCCCGGACATCGAGGTGCTGGACCCGCCGGAACTGCGAGAGCGAGTGAGGGCCGAGGCCCAGGCGATTGTCGCCTTGTATGAAAGGTACGCTGACGGTTGACATGAGGGGCGTTAGGTCAACGCTCGCTGTCCGGAAGCTTTACATGATTATCCGTAATGGTGTAAAGCGGCCATCCAGAGCCCCAGCATATCAACCTGCTAAAATAAAACAGCCGCCAGGATGAAAACTCTAAAACTCCTGGTCGGCTATTTCATTTCAAACGTTTACGGCTGTAGGAATGCGCGCGGCGTAACGTATACGAATCGCTCGCCCCGGGCCATGACATGACATTTCTGCTCGGGAAACTGCTCATACATATAATCTACGAAGTGCCCCGGTTTCTCCGCATTCACCGCAAACAGGTCGTAATGAAGCGGGATGACCGTGTCCGCCCCGATTTCCCGGGCGAAATGTGCCGCCTCCCGGTAATCCATATTGCCGACGATCCCGCGCTGCCGTCGGAAGTAGTCCCGCCCGTTGATCGGCAGCAGGGCGATGTCCGGCTTCAGGGCGCCGACACGCTCGATCAATTCAGGATAAACCAGCGTATCCCCCGCATGGAAGAGCGTCACGCCGTTTAACTCCAGGACGTACCCGACATACCGGGGGCCGCCGTCCGTATCCCGTTCCAATTGCTCGTGCGCCGCTGCAATCGGCGTCAATCGCAGCTTGGAAAACAGCTCCATCGGCTGTCGGTCGTCCGCGGTCAAGAGCCCGGGGGCGGAAATGCCCATCTCCAGCAATGCCGGCTTACAGCACGCCGGAGCTACAATCGGCGCTTTCGGGCTACTCCGATGCAGCCAAGGCAACGTCTTGGCATCCATATGATCATCATGTTCATGCGTAATCAAGCAAAGATCAACGCCTTGAATCTCTTCCGGCGTTATCGGTGCGGGAAATGTGCGCCGCCAATCGCCGTCATCCAGATCGCCCGAGAAATAGGGATCTACATAAATGGTGATCCCGTCCCCTTTTACGATCACGCTCTCCTGACCGAGATACCAAATGGCCAAAACTCCGTGAGGGGGTTCAGTCCGGGCAATCTCGCGGATCAATGCGGCTCCTTTTCGCTTCTGTTCCATCATTTCGTTAAGCTACTCCTTGATCTTTAGGATCCCGCTACAATCGAACGAATGGTTTCGAGCGGCAGCTTTGGCTTGCGGTCGTAGGTCAGCAGGCCGTTGATTTCCTGCTCTACGTCCGTAAACTGGGTATAGCAAAAGCCTTGAACCACCGGAGATTGCAGCATCGGTACGATAACATTCTGCAGCCGCAGCGCAAAATCCTCCTCATTTGCCGCTCCCGAGTACCCCCAACCTTCCCATTCATTTACCTTAAAGGAAATCCCGCCGAACTCCGTGACCAGAATCGGCTGCCCCTCGTAAGGAAATCCGGGGACCAGGATCATCCGGTTACCGGGCTGCGCGGCCAAAGCCGTCTCGACGTCAGCATACCGCTCGGCAAGTACCTCCTTGCGCCATTCATAATCGTGGATCGTCACGAGATCAGTGGCGACCAGTTCCCATCCGTCATTGGAAATGACCGGCCGGGTCGGATCCAGCGATTTGGTCAGGTGGTACAGCGATAATGCGTGGTTTTGCTGCTGCTTATCGATCAGGATGTTAGTCACGCCCCAGCTCTCATTAAGGGGAACCCAAGCCACGATGCAGGGATGGTTGAAATCCCGCTCGACGGCCTGCATCCACTCGCGCGTTACCCGGGCAACATAGGGTTCTGTAAATCGGTAGGCATTGGCCATCTCCCCCCATACCAGCAGCCCCAGCTTGTCGGCCCAGTATAGATAACGGGGATCTTCGATTTTTTGGTGCTTTCGGACCCCGTTGAGCCCCATTTCCTTCACCAGCTCCACATCCTTGCGTAAATCATCGTCGCTTGGCGCGGTAAGCAGGCCGTCCGGAAAATATCCTTGATCCAGCACCAGCTTCATATAATAAGAACGATTATTTAAGTGCAGTTTGCCCGCTTCCACGGAAATTTTGCGCATTCCGAAGTAACTTTGAACCGTATCCACCGCCGTTCCGTCAACCAGCAGTGTGAGTTCCAAATCGTATAAATTCGGCCGTTCCGGCGTCCACCAACGCCCGAGGCCATGGTCATTAAAATCGTCCAAGTGAATATCCCGTCGTCCCGACTCGTGACTCAAGGAGAAGCAATCCTCGGCAACGAATTCCCCGTTAAAAGTGATGACGGCTTTCATACTCAGCTTGACCAGCGCGCTGTAACCCGACAAGAATACCTCGAGACCGATGTCGTTCTTGTCGATATCGGGGATCAGCCGAATCCGCTCAATTCGCGTCTCCGGAACCGGCTCGAGCCACACGCTTTGCCAGATCCCGGTTGTCCGCGTATAGAAGATGCTCGCCGACTGGTCCTCCCAGTATTGCTTGCCTCGCGGAAGAGAAACATCGCGGCTGTAGTCCGTCGCCTTCACGACAAGGATATTCTCCCCTTCGGTGAGCACATCGGTGATGTCGGCCGTAAACGGCGTATGTCCGCCTTCATGCAGCGCCACCAACTGGCCGTTCACCCAAACTTTGGCCTCGTAATCAACGGCTCCAAAATGCAGCAACAGGCGCCCGGCCTTGTAAGCCTCCGGGACGGCAAACGTTCTCCGGTACCAAACCTGGTCATGTACGGCTGGATCGCCGATGCCGCTAAGCTTGCTCTGATAACAGAACGGAACGTTGATTTTTCGGCTATAATCATGCCCCTCGTACCAGGCTTCCCGCTCACCGATTCCTTGATCGTCAAAATCAAACTCCCATTCTCCGTTTAAGCTCATCCATGTGTCGCGGATAAACTGAGGACGGGGGTATTCATTGCGCAAATTTGGATTCATTATTTTCCCACTCCCTCTAACTATATTTATTAATTTTTGTTTTAATACATATTTCTTGTATTATTTAAGCTAAATATATCCCCGAAACTCACTCTTGTCAACGCTTACAACGTATTTTGTCAGTAAAATTAGGCATTTTTATTTTACCGTATTTTTGTAACTAATTGTCCGGCAAACATAAAAAACCATCGTTCCAGAAAGAAACGATGGTTTGAATGATATCAGGAAATGGATTTACGTTTCATCATTAAGGGTGTAAGCGACCTGAAGAACTAAATCCTGATCGTAATCGCCGAACTGCTTCCCAAATAGATTAACGCCGCCTTTATGGATCGCATCTGGCTTGACGCCGATTCGCACCCGCAAACTCGGCCGTTGATTGAGCTGTAAATCATGAATAGCGACATCGGAGATCTTTTGCATGTCCAATGTCGTACGCTCGTGGTCCACTCGCCATGTTTTCAACAAGCCGTATTGGGTCGTCCAGTCTTCCCACCATGACGGATTTAATGTGCCCCGCCGATCCCCAAAGTCGCCTGGACTCGTCCACATGCCGATCTCGACGCCATTGATCCAAACGGAGATATCCGAAGGCCAGTCATTGTCGTAGTTCGGCGCTTCCGAGCACATTTCCATCGACAGTTCCAGCGATTGTATTCGTGCATTTTGCGGAACCTCCAGCGGAAATTGGTACTCCACATACCCTTTGCGAAACCACAAAATCTGCGCCGCTACATGCTTCGGGTGGTAGAAGCTGGCCGGTTCATCTTCCCGAACCAACATCCCTTCGCTGGACGCCATGCCGCATGTTGGATGAACCTCGCAATCGCTGTAATGACCAATCGGCATTTCGACCTCATAAAACTTCATCCCGTCTTTCGACGTCCGGATGCTCGTATTCAAGGAGATGAGAATATCATCATAATTTCGGCTGCACACCTTCATCGCTCCGCGTACAGCTGGAAGCAATTCCGTATTGATCAGCTTGGCCGCTTCAAGCACCTTGACGTTATTCGCTACCGTTGACACAGGCAGCTCTAACGTCTCGGCAAGTTCAATGATATTCATGCTCCGCGTGTTGAGCAAGCGAAGAATGTCCACGCGGGAACGCGTGGAAAGAGCGTGAGCCACCTGAACCAGCTTATCCGGTTCGTGTATACCGACTTCCAGCATAGGAACCTCCGTATCCGTATTCCCAATAAATGATCTTACTTTCTTGACTTTACTACAAAAAGCTGTAATAAATCAATATTCATAAATTTTATCATTGTTTCGGAACCATCAACGGCATAATGTCGAAGGAGTCCAGCTCAAACTCCCCTCGATCCTTGGTGAACCGCAGTTTGTTCACCCCGTCCTTCAGCTGAATTCTCGCGGTAGACAACCCCCAATTTTCCCAGCCTTTCGGCAGGACGGCAAGCGTGACGGGCGATTCCGAATTGACGGTTAATTCTACGTAAGATACTTCTCCGGCAGCGCTCCCGTTGGCCGTTCTTGCCAACAGGATATATTCTCCCGCCGTTGCTTGAACAGAGTACTCGGCATAGCCATCCTCCGACTCGAACCGCCCCACGGCTTTCCCGCCGGAGCTCGAAGGGCTCGTCAGCGCGGACACGCCAGCTCCAAACATCCCCGTCTCACCTTCATAGCGAGTACGATCCACCTCGCCGGAAGGCAAGGTCAACGGAACGTTCGGATCAACGGGAACGCCGAGATTCGGCGTGTTATCCTCATTCCAGGTAAAAGACTGCGCCCGCACTTCCCGATTCCAGCCGGCATCCTTATATTTGGCTACATGATAAACGATCCAATCCTCCGTACCGTCAGGCGACGTGGTGAAGGAATGGTGACCCGGGCCGTACAGCCCATTGCCGGAGACGAAAATCGGCTCATCCCTCTTGTGCCATGAGTCTGGATTCAGCAAATCACTGCCAACCTCAGCCGTGATCAACCCTAAACAATAATCGTTCGTCCAGCTTCCGCTCGCCGAATAGACAAGATTAAGGGTTCCGTTCCGAACCGCCACTTGCGGACCTTCATTTACCCGTGGGGAATGGTTTGTTTCCCAAGCGTAGGTCGGACGAGCGATTTCAACACGTTCGGAATCGATCGTCCAGGGGTTGCTCATATGGGCGATGTATAGATTTTGACTGACATTGACGTCTCCTTCCCAACCGGACCATATGAGATATAGCTGTCCATCCAACTGCAACACCGTGCCGTCGATCGCCCATCGGTTGGTCGAGTCGGTGATTTGCCCTTTTTGTTTCCAAACGCCTTGGGTAGGGTCAGGGGAGGGATTCTCCATCACGTACATGCGATGGTTCACGTTATCCCCGTCATCCATCGCGTAGTAGATATACCAAGCTCCCTCAATATAATGAAGCTCGGGAGCCCAGATGCCGTGGCCGCCCGTCGGGATCACCCTCCGAGGAGCCGCGTCCACGCCGGTCAAGCTGGCGCTTTTCCAAACCGTGACATCGCTGCCGGTCGTTTTCGTGAAGTAATAATAACCGTCTGTATGCTTATAAACCCATGGGTCTGCCCCGTCCTGCATCAAGACATTATTGAAATCGCCCTGTTTCGCACCACCGGTGCCGGAAACCGTACACCCTACCTGTGAAATGAGAAATAAACAAATGGCAGGCAACAGCGCTTTTCCGAATCTTCCTTTTTCCATCCTCATGCTCATCCTTTAATCGACCCGACGTAGACGCCTTTGACAAAATATTTCTGCAAGAAAGGATACACGACCAGGATCGGCACCGTGGATACGACGATCGCACAGTATTTCACCAGTTCACGGAAAGCGGTCGAGCTTTGGGCACTATCGATGACAACGCCGCCCGCGCTGCCGATCGTTGTTGCCGTGGAGTCGTTGGCGACTAAAATTTCCTTCATTAATAATTGCAACGGGAACAACTCCCGATCCTTCAACAGCACCATCGCATTAAACCAGGAGTTCCAGTTCCCCACCAAATAGTACAGGAAAATAACCGCTAAAGTAGCCTTGGACAGCGGCAGAATCACGCGAATCAAAATGGCCGCCTGGCTCGCGCCGTCGATGGTTGCCGCTTCCTCCAGCTCAGCAGGCAGCGCTTGGAAGCTCGTTCTTAAAATGATGATATTCCAAGTGCTTAGCGCCGTCGGTAATATCATTGCCCACAGATTGTTATACAAATGGATATCTTTCATTAATAGAAACCAGGGAATTAACCCGCCGCCAAAAAACATCGTAATCGTAATCAGAATCATGATGAAATTTTTGAAATAGAGGTCTTTTCTCGATAAGACGAAGGCGCCCATAATCGTCATGACCATGTTGACCAGCGTTCCTAGACCTACGTAAATGATCGTATTTTTGTATCCGACCAGCAGGCTGTTATCTTTAAAAACAAGCTTATACCCATCCAGCGTGAATCCGAGCGGCTTTAATAAGATTCCGCTATGCGCCATAAGCGCCGTTGGGTTGCTGACGGAGGCAAGCAATATATGAAGTAATGGATAGAAACAAATCAACGTTATGGCCGTCAGTAAGGTATAGTTCATCGCGTCAAAGACGCGATCCCCGGTCGTTCTCGGCTTCCAATGCCGGGACTTCAGCTTTTTTCGACCGGACAAGGCCATCCCCTTCTCTACCATAAGCTCACCTCCGAAGTGCGTCTGGCGATTCGGTTCGTCGCCCACAGCAGCGCAAAGTTGATTATGGCACTAAACAAGCCGACTGCGGTAGAAAAGCTGAGACTGGCCTCTCGCAAGCCCCTGCGATAGACGTATGAGGCAATCACGTCCGCGGTATCGTAAGTGAGAGGGTTGTAGAGCAAAATAATTTTCTCGTATCCGGAAGCCATCAGCCCGCCAATTGCAAAAATAAACAGGATGACGATAATCGGAGTGATTTGCGGCAGCGTAATGTACCACATCTTTTTGATTCTACCGATCCCGTCGATCTCTGCCGCCTCGTACAAGGCAGGATCGATCGAACTCATCGCGGCCAGATAAATGATGCTGTCCCAGCCGATGTTCTGCCAGATGCCGGAGAACGTGTAAATCGGCCTAAAGAAGGACGAGTACCCGAGAAGCGAAGTGTAATCCTTACCCGTAATCCACTGCAGAGCTTGCGTCACGACACCTTCATCTGCCGTGAAGATATGAATAATCCCGCAAACGACCACCAAGGAAATAAAGTGCGGCATATACGTGATCGTTTGTACGGATTTCTTGAATTTTCCGTCGCGGATTTCATTAAGCATCAGCGCCAAAATGATCGGGGCCGTAAACCCAAACACGATTCCCCACACATTAAGGAGAAGCGTATTTTTGATGACCCTCCAAAAGTAAGGCCCCTGAAAGAAATCAATGAAATGCTTGAAACCGACCCAGTCGCTTTCGGCAAATCCAAGCAGCGGCTTATAATCCTTAAAGGCAATGAGAACGCCCCACATCGGACCGTAACAGAAAACAAGGAACCAAGCGACTACCGGAATGGCCAGCACGTAGACGAACCAGTTCTTCCTCAGATCCTTTTTGATCGTCTTTCTCGTGTTATTGAGCTTCGGAGCCCCGGCGGGAGCGATTTTTCTTGATTTACGGACGATCTCCATGAACGAATCACCTACTCTTCTTTCCGAATTCTCTGAAACAATAACGAGGGGCCCAAGCTCACTTAAGCTCGGTCACCCTCGTTATCTTTCACGTCTTTCAGGCTGTGCGGCAATTATCTGTTGTTATAACGGTCCAATGCGGCCTGATGAATGCTCAGGAATTCGTCCAGCCCCATCTTTTTGGCTTCGTCCAGGAATTTGTCGTAAGCATCCACCGCAAGCTCACCTTTGATGATTTTGGCGAAATATTCACCTCGTAGAGTGGACAATTGGTTACCCAGTTCCGCTTCCCGTGAGGCCTCTTCTTTCGTAAACGAAATCGGAGGCATGGCCGCGCTCGTATCCATATTCTCAGTCCAATCTTTCCGGATCTCCCCGGAGTAGCTGCCTTTGGCTACGATCAGCGGGTTGGAGTTATGCTCATCGCGAATGTCCGGCCAGACATGTCTGCGATATTTATCCAGAGCAACCGCGACCGGTTGGCCATCCGGGTCGTTGTACATATAGCTGTTTTCCGGGTAATATGGCTTCCCGCTCTCGTCAATGAGATGAACCGTGCCGTATTCGCCGTAGTTATAGATCTCCCAGCCCTTCTTCGTATAGGCGAAATCCAGCCAAGCCATCGCGGCTTCCACGTTTTCGGCTTGGGTCGTAATCGCGGCTTCAGTCCCCGTCCGTTTGAAGTTCTTGTACGTCGTTCCGGCTTTATCCCCTTTGTTCAGTACCGGGTTCAGCGCCCCAACGAAGTCGATATTGTTCTGTTCTTTCCAATAACTCCACATCGTATCGGGTGAATCCATCATGACGGCGGTCTTGCCCGAAATGGCGCTGGACATTCTTTGGTTGAAGTCGGCCGTCGCCCAGTCTTTGTTCAGCAGCCCTTCTTTGTTCCATTGCTGCATCATCGCCAAATATTCTTTCGCTTTAGGTTGAGCCGGACCCCAGGCTACCTTGCCGTTGCTGTCCAAGAAGGTCCAATCCCACACGCCATAAGCGCCGTTCAGAATCCCGGTAAAGATCTGACCGTAGTTGGATCCATAGTTCAACGGCTCGCTGTAACCCACTTCCTTGGCTTTAGTCAGGAAGGCGTGCCATTCATCAATCGTTTCAGGTACCGGAAGCCCCGTTTTATCCAGCGCTTCCTGCTTGATCAGCATGCCGAACCACATCCATTCCGAATAAGGAGCAATGCCATAGAAACCAAGCAGTTTCCCGCTATCCGTGACCGTCGTTTTTCTTCTTGTCTCGTCAGAATTGCGCCAAGCGCTATAGTTCGGTGCGTTCTTCTCCATTAGGTCGGTAAGATCCAAATAGGCTCCATCATTGACGCCCGCCTCGAAGCCTCCCGGATACCGACCAGGCTCGATGATGATGTCCGGCAAGTCGCCGGAAGAGATCATCAAGGTAAACGCATCCGCCTCCTGTCCTACCGGCGGAGTGATGAAGTTGACTTTAATCCCCGTCAATTTCTCCACTTGCTTCTGAATGGCGTGGTTGTTCATATCCGGGATGTTGCGGTTGGCAGGCATCCATACATCCAGCGTGACATCCCCTTTGAAAGGATAAGCGGAGTAGTCGTTCGGAATTTTCTCATCAAAGATGTCGCCCAGATAGGTATCGTTCAGCGTCGTATTGATCTCATTGATTTGATCCTGAGTAGGTGCCGTATTCCCCCGGATGTCCTGACTGATGTCCGTAAACGACGTTTCGTTGTTTGGTTGTTCCTCAGAGACATTCTCGGCGTTATTGTTCTCGGAAGCTTTGTTTGAACCGCCCCCGCTGCACGCTGTAACCATAGAGATAGCTAGAATAAGAACGAAAAGAAAACCAATAATACGTTTCGATTTGTTATTCATAGGATCCTCCCATATATTAATCTCGAACTCAACGAACCCCCGCGACCACCGCTTCTTCTCATCGCCCCTTTCACATGAACTCGAACCCCTCCACAACTACATCGATCACCATGAAGTAATATTATTGTTTTATTACAATAATTTTGTATCTTTGCGTTGATTATAATCCCCGAACGATTCAATGTCAACGCTTTCATACGGATAGTTATCGATTTATTTAAAGAAATCATCTCATATCTCAATACATAATATTAGTTCCAAAAAAGTTGTAACGATATTGGCGTGTTTCATTCGCCAGCAGGCCGGGAAATGGGGACGCCAACGCCGCTCGGTATCCCGAAATCCGGCATCCCGTTGGCTTTCCAGCCAAAGCTTTGGATTCTTGTACTACGGGGAGTACCCGCTGAACGTTGTTGGCTCGCCTCGGAATAATCATAAGCGTGATAAACAATCCAATCCTCGGATCCGTCCGGGGATACGGTAAAACTGTTGTGTCCCGGCGCGTAGACTCCGGCAGATGGATGCTTAGCGAAGACGGGTCCCTCCTCTTTGATCCAAGACTTTGCGTCAAGCAGGTCTGCGGATTCCGGAATCCTCGTCATCCCAAGGCAGTAATCGTCCGACCACGTCGCACTCGCCGAAAAGACGAGAAAAATCCACCCGTTGCGCCGCAAAAAGACGGGCCCTTCGTTAATCGCCATTCCGCCTTGCTTCTCCCACGACGCTGTTGGAGCCGTGATCAGCACATTGGGACCTGCTAAGGTCCACGGATTGATCATCCGTGCGGCGTAGATCGCCGAACCGTAATCGGGGAAACGGCCGTATCCGGAATAAAAGAAATACAGTTCCCCCTGATGTTGGAGCACGGTTCCGTCGAGGCCCGGAACTTCCGTGTTTACCGCACCTTTAAAACGCCACTCACCGTTTATCGGATCATCACCCGTAAGTTCAAGCACGCAGATGCGTCTTGTGTCGTCCCCACCGCCGTCGTTAGCTGTATAGTAGATGTACCAGCGTCCATCGATGCGGTGCAGTTCCGGCGCCCATAGGTTGCGGGAACAAGATCCGTCCGGCTCAGGAACCCATACCGTCTTCGGTTGAACCTGACCGAGTCCGCTCAGCGTTTGGCTGTGCCATAGGGCGATGCGGTCTCCTAAAGTGACCGACATATAGTAACTTCCATCGGGATCCCGAACGATCCAGGGGTCGGCACCGTTTGACAAAATCGGGTTTGAAAATGTTTTTTGCTCCATGTTATCCCTCCTAAGTTCGAACTACGTCTGAAAGACTAATAAATATTTGCTTTATTACAAACATTTTATTTTGTTTTCATCACCATAATCCCATCTTAGGAGATTGTCAACGTTTTCATTTCTAGTTCATCTTGCGAAGACAGAAAAACCATCTGCCCCCCTCAGGGGCAGATGGCTTCATTTTACTTTTGGGACCGCTGGATTGCCGTTAGCAGCAGCGCCTGCTGTTCCAGGACATCGTTTAGCATTTCGTACAAAGTGTCCAGGGTGACCTCGGTTGATTTGAGGTTTTGTTGCTTGCGATAAGTGGATTTATGCTGGAGCTCCTCCACCTTCACGCGTAGCGGATCGGCTGGAATATGAAAATGCACCTTGGCGGCCGGCTTCTTAGTTGCCATCTACGACCACCACCTTTATGTCACCGTTGCGGTCGAGATCCACTGTTTTTAAGGCATAAGCCCCGGGTTCGTCGCTGCTGATCGTGACCTCCGCAACACCTTTCGCCGCCTTCACGGATTGCCGTATCCCGTTTAGTTCAACGGCCACCTCCCCGTTAAACTCCTTCTGCACCTGTCCCTGCCAATCGACGACGGTGATTTTCACCGTTACCGTATCTTCGCCGTTCCCTTGAATTTGCGTCTTATCCGCCTCCATGCGGGCAAAATTCCCCGTGAAGCTGCCTTCGGCGTACCGCGTAAACAGCAGGTTTCCACTCCGGTACTGCTGCTCACTGACCGGGATCAGGTTCGGCGCTTCGACTTCCCCGGCCAATTCGCTCACCGCGTACACCCGGCCGTCTTCATCAATCTGCGCATAGTAATTAGGCAAACTCAATCACCTCCCAGGAAATCTCCGCATAGGCCTCGTAAAATCCCTCATAGAAGTTAAATCGTAATTTGTTGTTATCGATCAACCTTGCGCAAACCGAACCGTCCATCATAGGAGAAGTTTGGAACCAATGAGACAACCCGGACGTGGTGATGTTAACGAACGTCTTCTGCGGGTTGACCGCGGAGATCGTCACCTCTCTCACTGTGGATCCCGTTCCGTTCGGGGAAAAATAAGCAATGCTTGCCGAACCTCGCTGAACATTTTTGATCCCCACGCCTTTCCACTCCGATCCATTATGAAATTGCAATAATCCTTGATAGATCCGGAAATCCGGACTGCTTTCCTGAGCCCCTCGGCTTAACACGCCAAATCCCGAAACAAACGAGTTCCCTGATGTTTCATCCGGTTCCGTAACCGTTAGCCGCACATACGAGCCGCCGAACAACTGATCAAACGGATGGTATCTAGGCAATGCTTCGGCAGCAGGCCGGGTATAGGCATAGGCTCTTCTCCATGTCGTTTTGTCGCTGCTGATTTCGACATAGAAGCTTTTGGGAGGAGTGCCCCAGTTATTGTCGAAACAGATTCCTTCGATTTCCGAAAATTCGGCCCCAAGCTCCACTGTCATCGATTGCGGAAAGGTTGAATAAGCCGAGAATAAAGCCCAATAATGATCTCCGTATTGATAGTATGGCGTTGTCGGACTGCCGCTGACCGAACCCGCGGTCACGGTCACCTTTTTGTATTTCGCTACGTTGCCGCTGAGTCGCCCGGATTTTAAATGCCTACGGCATAGCGTTTCCCGCGCGACCCGATCCCCGGTTACGGCGGATAAAGCGATCCGATCCGACGTCACCGCCCCGACAGCGATCCCTTCGGTGCCGATTTGCGGCGCATCGCCGGCTTTCCCGGTATGTCGATGGCCTCCCGTCGCACGAAATAAAGCATCGATCGCTTCGATATTTTCGTTCTGAGCCGTTCTCCTGACCGTATCGGACGGCTCAAATGTAGTTAAACCGCTAGGCAGTTTTGGCATAAGTACTCTCCTTTCTTAGGTAACCTCATGATCGTTTTGCGCCCGGCTTCCATACTTCCAACTCGTCCCAAGACATATCAAGCGCATCGAGCTTCTCCCAGGTTAAGTCAGCGGAATCCAGCTCCTCCCAACGCAAATAGGTAAATTGGAACACCAATTGGAGATGGGCTGGAACGATCTCACGCAACGCGTTTTGCATATCCGGCAAATTTGGTGGAACCCCGCGTTTACCGATAAACGTGATCACCACTTCGTAATGGTTGAAATTTTCTTGTACCTGGATTTCCCCGTTCTCAAACGAATCCGCCACCTCTTTGATCACGGCCAGCGTTACGGTTCCGGCTCCCCGAATCTTCGACTTGATCACCGAACGCCGCTGCTCCAGAGGTTTGTCTTCGTTGCTTGGAATGCCGCAGATGGCTTCCCAAGCGGATAACCCCCAAGTCGCCCGATCGATAAAGAACTGATCCAACACCTCCCGAATCTCGGCATTGAGATCAATCAACTCTCGGGCTTCGCGCGTGATCAAATTACCGACGATGCCCAACTTTCCGCCGGTTTCCTTCGGCATATAGTAATCAGGTAAATCATCCATCATCTCATTTTGGATATTACGTGCCATGACGGCTTTGCTTGGACTAGACAACAAAATTCACCGTCCCGGCCACGGCAACCTGCTCATCGCCGATATTCAAGTTCTGATTGGCCGCCCCATTAATGGTTAGGTTCTTGAAGTCCGTAACGACTTCGATATCGAGAAGCAGACCAAATATCCGGTTATAAGGGACAACCTGGCTTTGGAAGGCCAAGTCGGCCAGAAACGCTTTTAATTTCTCGCTGAACAACGCGTTGACGTTCGCCAATACCGCCCCTGAAGCCAACGTCACATTCGCCGTCACATTGATTTTCACTTCTTGGGCTGGAACTACGGTGACTGAAGCTCCTACCGGCCGCCGAGCATCCACTGCCTCCCTTACATCCTGCACAATGGCCGGATTAGGGGCGATTTTATCCTCCGACAACACGCACAACTTCACGGTTCCGCCGCCGTTCCATACAGGGAACACCTTAACGTCGCCCACCCCGCGCACTTCCAGCGCCCATTGGCGGTAATGCCAGGCATTGCCGCTGGTGGCCGGCCGGCGTACCCGGTCGAAATAACGAACCAGCAGCGATTCATCCGATTCCGTCTCCGCACCGTTTACGAATTCTTCCGGGTTGGTCACCGTTACGATACCGGACAAATTCCCCAGCACCAGCTTGATTCGGCCCTTATCCACGTTGCCCCTATTCCCGCCAGCGGCAGCCGCGGCTTTTACCGTCGCCTTCTTTTGCTTGATGATCCCAGGTTCGGCCGTAACAAAAACGACCGCCTCCTCTTCATCCGTCGACACGGCGGTTCCTTCCGGGATGATCGTATCATCATCACCGGAAAACTCTAGCTTCCCTTCCGCCTTCACACTCGGACGCCGGGTTAGTCCAAGCTCTCCGGCCCGGAGATCCAAATACTCGGAAGGCTGATCCGGGCCGACAAAGCCGAATTTCAATACCTGGTCCAGCTCGATATAGGCATGCGCCAATTCAATGGCCGCAGGGGACAGCAAATCGAAGGTGATGGATCCTTGCCGGGTATCGATTTCCTTCGGCGAAGCATCCCGCATCCGCTGCAAAATCGCTTCTTTCGTCTGATGTTCAAACACGTTTATATCCTCACCTCCTGTTGAACGGCCCCTTCTGTTGTATGAACCGTAAAGGTCACGAACAGCTTATCGTTCTCCCTAACGATTTGAAATTGGTCCACTGAGGCGACGCGATCGTCTTCCCGCAGCGCTTCGGTGATGACCCTCGTGATTTCGCTTTTAAGCAACTGCTGGGAAATGTCCTGGCCCAGCAGGCTTTCGATTTCGCAGCCGTACTGGCTGTTGTAGATCAAATATCGGTAACGCGCCGTTTGAATCGCCTTGCGAATAAACTGGCGAACGGCTTCCGTTCCGTCAATGATCCGTTCGATCACCTGGCCCGTTTCAAAATCGAGAGCGTAGGTCCGGGAAGGGAGCGTTGTCGGCTTAGCTTCCTCATAACGCTCCTCCCTTCTTTGTAACGGAGACAACGCCATCAGTACATCACCGCCCGATCCAAAATAAGATAGGTTTGCCCTTGATGAATGCCGGCCACGATCACGCGATCATCCTTCTTCAGTTCATCCGTGAATTGGAGCTCGGCTTCTTGTACTGTCAAATTTGCGGAGGACATGCCAAAGGAAGTGAATTTTGTGATCTCACCACTCCCGCTTGATACGACCAACACGGATGCCTGAGTGATGGATGTGGACGAGACCTCCGTCTTCCCTTCGCTCTTCACGTTCACCTTCCGCTTATAGCTCGTTAATGATTGGGCCACGATCAGATCATCCTTCTCCAGCTCCACGTTCATATGATCCACCTTAATCTTCAGCTCAGGCGGCGGCGCCGTCACCGTCGCCAATTCCAAGGTAATGTCCGAATTGTAGCCGATGGCTCGGATTAATTGCACAAGCTGGCTCGCCCCCGAGCCTTCGATGCGTTCCATTAACCCGCCCCCTTCTCTTCCTTGTATTCTAATTTGGGAATATCGTCCGTTGCCGACAAGGTTAACGACATCGTGTGTTTGCCATGCTCGAAGCGATGTTCGTCGGCCGAAACGTAATAGCCCCCGAGAATGCCCGTTACGGATTCCTTGACGTACACGCACGATCCGGAAACCACGTCGGAGATCCCCAAGCAATCGATGCGGGCTTGATCCTCGATGGTCGCCAAATCCTTAAGCAGTTGCTTGGCTCGCTGCTCCATCTGCGAAGAGGTCATCGCTTGATCCGGTTTCTCCAAATGCTGCATGACGCCAAACTTCCGGATGAGTTCCGAATCCTTGGCGCTGGCAGACAGCTCCTTCTTTTTCCCGTCCTCACCGATGACTTTGATTTGGGTGCGCGTTTCTTCCATGGATTGCGAGTAACTGGCTCCCAGCAGATTAACTCCGTTTTCCAGCACCCACTTCCCCTTCTGTTCCTTGCGTGCCAATACCTGCAGCTTCCCTTCCCTCGACGTGATCCAGAATCGCTGACCGTTTTGCTTTTCGGATTCGGTCAAGGCTGTCACCATCATTTCAAACAGCGTCTTGTCGCGTAAAACCAGCTTCGGGATGACATAACCCGTGTCCTGAACTTCCCCCATCGGGATGGAGAACTCGTTGCACAATCGCTTCACCACCGCAGAGGCCGTTTGTCCGCGAAAGATTTTCGTATCCTTGCTCTTGGTCAGGTAGATGTTTTCGTCGTAAGCCGTTAGGGACATCTGGCCTTTGGAGTCGATCTCATCGGCAAACAGGACGCCGCGAAACAGCTCTTGATCATCAAGGAGAAGACGCAGTTCCCCGCCTTTCTGGAGCTTCATGTACAGTTCGCGAAGATCTCCGGTATTGGACGATTCGACCACCAGCTTGCGAGCGGCCTGTTTGATATCGCCGGACCAATTCACGGATTTGACGATTGGATCCAATAAGACGTCTTGCTCCTGATCCTTGTAGGTCACGCTCCAGCTCATGACGGGATCACCAGCTTCTGGCCGGGAACGATCCGGTTCGGATCTTTACCGATCACGGCTTTGTTCGCCGCGTAAACTTCCCTCCAACGATCGCCGTTGCCAAGCGTCCGCTGCGCGATTTTCCACAACGTATCCCCAGGGATAACAACATAGGAGGCCGGAGGCGTCTTTGTGTCGGGGCGATATTCACCCGTAATCACCATCGCTTTCCCTGACCCGGACGTCTCCACCTGACGGAACTGCACTTCCTTGTACTCCTTCAACTCCAGTTCGAAAAAAACGTCGCCCGGGTTCCCCGCGCGTTCGCTGTACTGGAAGGAGCGGATGGTCACCAAGCCTTTGAGCTTGGTTCCCGTAATGTCGAGGCGGACCGGACGCCGGCTTCTCATCCATCCCTCGATTTTCTCCACGGTGGCCCAAGGATCAGGCAAGGACTCGTATTCGCAATATCCGGGGTGGTAGTCGCGCGGAAAAAAGGAAGCAAACGAGTATTCCTTCAGGACCGCTTCCCCGATGACCGTGTATTCTCCCAGCTGCGTAACCTGGATATCCTCGTAGCCGTGCGAGCTTTTGACCGACACTTGCTCCGGATTCACCGGCAGCCATAGCCACTCCTTCTCATCGATCGTCTTCAGCCAAAATTCCAGCGATGCCATTACGCCATCAATCCTCCCGCCGCTTTGATTTCGCGGGCCAGCGCTCTAGCGATCGCATCGATATCGGATTCCTGGCGGACATGAAACGTATTGCCCGTAATCGATATGGCGGCTCCCCCGCTCGCTCCGTTTGAGAATTCCCGGTTCTCGGCGGCTGTCATAATGCGCTCACCCTTGTGCAGCCGGGCCATCATTCCGTCGTACGGCACATAAGACATGCCGTGATAACGGCTCGTCGGCGGACCGCCGTTCGATGTCGCTGTATTTCCGCCGGCTCCCCCATTCTCGTCACCGCTGAACATATCGAAGACGCTAAGGAAGGAGCTGATTTTATCCTTCACTTTGTTAACCTGCTCCACGATCCAATCCATGTGGTACTTGAACACGTATGCCAACCCCGCGACGGCCACCCCCACCAACAGGACCGCAGCGATTATTGGAAGAAACGGCGCAACGGCCGCCCATCCCGCTACCGCAGAAGCCCATAAGGCCGGTGCAAAGACGCCAAGCAGCAACGCGGCTATAGAGCCGATCGTAGCTAGCACGATATCCCCGTCCCGGGTTAACACTTCAACGATGGAGGCCAGGGCTTCGCCGAGGGGCAACATCGCTTCCCCTAACGGCGCCAAAGCAACCGTAATCCGGTTCTGGAGCATATCCCATTTATCCCCGAAGGTTTGGACCTCGCCGGCTTGGTTCCGAATCGCATTACCGGCCGTACTCATCGCCGCAACCACACCGCCGAATTCAACCTGCCCGTTCTTCAGGGCGGCCACCAGATCGCCGCTGACGCTGTGACCAAAGTACTGAGCAGCCAAAGCCGCAGCCTCCGACTCAGTTCCCGCCGCTTTGATCTTAGCGGTAATAGCAGCAAGGCCTTCGCCCTTCACATCCTTCCGGAGCGCATCCTGAATCGGGGTTAATCCAGCGGACTGCCACTTGGCCATTAAGGCCATTGACTGTTCGAAACTAAGCCCCATCTGCTGTAAAGGCAGGCCGAGCGAACCCATATTTTTGAGCAAATCGCCCATCCCTGCACCGCTGACGCGGCTCGCAGCGAAGAACTGATCCATCATCAAGGTCCCTTCGCCGGCCTTCTTGCCCCAAACGCTCATGACCGAAGCGGCTGCGTTGGCCGCTTCGGCGCTGTTTGCTCCACTTAACCGTGAGGCGTCCAACACCGTTTTGGACATTGCGGTCAACGTTGTCCCCGTAAGTTTGGCTTTGCCGCTCAACGTCCCCATCACGCTGGCGATCTCGTTCAGATTTTGCGGCACCTGCCCGCCTAGCTCTCGCAGCGACCCGACCATCCCTTTCATTTGGCCAGGGCCGGCCATCGAAGCCCCCCGCAGCGTACCAACCGCCGTGCTGAATTCCTTGGCTGCCGCAAGCGACCGATCCTGCAGTTGACCGAGAAGGCTGCCTGCCGTGCTAGCCGCGGACGAGAGCATCTTCTTCCGGTCTTCCGGCAGGTTCTGAATCGCGGTGTTGCCTGCGATATTTTGCAGCCGTTTGATTCCTTTTAACTTCGGTGGAGCTTTCGGTCCAACCAGGAACCCGAGCTGCGCAGCCAGAGCATCGTCCGCCTTCTTCTTGGCCGCCGCAGCCCTTTTGTCCTGAACCTTCTGCCACATCCCGGCAAAAGGCTTGCCGAGCGCCTTCGCCCCTTTGGATACACTTTCTGCTTTGGCCTTAACTGCCCAAGACAAATCCAACATAAAGTTGTCGACGGCCGGTTTCATCGCGGCCAGCTTCTTCCGCATGACCCCAGCGGTAGCACCCGTTGCCAGCTGCAGCGAAACGAATTGTTTGGCTACTTTGGCACTAGTGCTCTGCGTCGCTTCCAACTCTTTCCCAATGCGGGCAAATCCGCTGACCTGCTCAAGCTGGGATGTCGTTCTTTGCAGCTGGCTCATCATTTTGTTGAGCTTATTCAAATCGTTTAACGTTGCTTTCGAAAAGTCGGGAATGCCCCCGCCTGCCGATGAGCTCAACCTCCTCGCCTCCCCTGTTCAGCCTTTACGGCTTCAGCCTGCGGGCGGCTCTCTCCTGCTCCTTGCGCGCCTTCTCCTCCTCTTCCAATTGCAGCATCATCGAGGCGTACATAAACCGTTTCACATTCTCATCTTTGTTGTACACCTCATCCGGCGGCAGGTGATGGCGTTGGAAGATCAGATGCAGCAAGAAGGCTTCTCCGCCCGCTTTGATCAGTTTTTTATTTCATCTTCATCGCTGTCAAAACCGCTAATCTCCAAAATTTCTGCGGACAGCTTGGCGATCTCACCGGCCAGCAGCAACCCGAGGATTGCCTCGGTTGGCGTCCCGTATTTCTCAACCAACTCCTTGGCGGACCAATCCGGGATCAGGCACGCTTTCTGAATGACCAGGGCACCGAACTGCTCATCGTCGAGCACTTTTTCCCGCTTGGGCCCTTTTCCGGTGAAGTGGGTGCACTGCTCCTGGATTCTATGAATCGTTTTGCCGTCCAGTGCCTGAATTTGAAAATCCACGCCCAGCCGTTTCATCGGAACGTCCTTTTTCGGTTTACTGTCCGCCCCAAGCAAAGCTTGAAGCACATTGTTTTGTCGGTTATCCGTAATCGCCATCGATCTTCATCTCCCTTAATAAATGGTGTACACTTCGCAACGGAGAAGGTAAGCTGAGAACCCGGAGTCAGGTTCGCATTTACCGGGTTCCCGCCTTCCTGCCCTTCGCCCGTTATTCCGCGACGAGTTTATCCAACAATTCGTAGCCGGTAAAATTAAAAGGCAGCTCTTCCTCCACGATGGAGCCGACTTCAAAGTGCATCAGCGGGATTTTATCAAATGTAACCCCTTTCAGACGGACCCGGTAAGCTCCGTAGGACTCCGGATCCTCCAGCTTCAAGATCAGCTCCGTCGTAAATGCACCTTGTTTGTCATCGGCGATTTGTCCGATGAGCTCGACGAATTCGGAGGTTACTTTATATCCGGTAATCGTCCCAGATCCGCTGAGTCCGGTCACTTTATGCGCCGTCCAGCGCGTACCGGATCGTTTAATTTCCTCCTTGGTGATTTCCACGTTGGCTTCGGCCGATTTGACGTTGGTCAACCAGCGGCCATCGTAATACACATATCCGAAAGTTCCATTGATCACTCGGGTTGAATCCAGCACTGATACCCCTCCTAATGAGATATTGAATTCCTCTTCTTCCTACACCTTAATCGTCAGGAAAATCCGCTCCATGCTGTCGATCTCCGTAAAGGCGATCAGCAAATACACGGTGTCGCCTTCCGATTGCCGGTCCGGATCCAGAGTTACCGCGATATCCGTCAGCACGTTGTTTAGCTCCAGCCGTTCCAAATAAGCCTTCACGGCCGAGATCAGCGCAGCCTGCCCATCGGCGTTGTTATCCAGCTTACCGATATAGGCATCGGCGGCCGCCTTCGTTATATCGGTGGAGATCGCTTGACGCGCCCGCATGGCGCGAACCTTCTTCCGGCTCGTGACCAAGCCTTGTTCCACCTTAACCTTCTCACCGTCATGAACCAGCACAAGCGACCCTTTCTGCAAGGCGGCGTTGATCTCCGTATTCCGCAGCCGTTTGGCCACGTCGTTGGCATACACCGGAGCATACGTAATCGATTTGTTGATTCCGGTCCCGGCGATTAATCCGGCAATATAAGGGGCGTAACGGGCAGAACTGTATACCGTTCCTTCGATATTGACGCCGCTGATTAAATTCACGGCATAATCGTCTGCCAAGTCCACGCTGCGTTGATTGCCTTTCGCAGGATCCAGATCGTCTTCGGCTTTTCCGCCGAACACCGTCAGGAAGTGTTTGCCTTCATCGTCGCGGCTGTCCGCGCACCATTTCAGCGTCGCCTTCTGCTCACTGGCAGGAACTTCGCCTGGAAAAACAAATACGTTAAAATGCCGGGTGCTAAATACGTCGCGAATCGCGGTGAAATCGGCAGCGGCCGGATCCCCTCCGCCGCTCGATACAGGCACCGTATAAACGAGCACCTCTTTCGCCCCTCCCAAGAGGGCTAGGCGAATCGGTTCCACAAACGCATCGCCGAACCATTGGGCTGCTTCGGATTCTTTTTCCACTGTAAAAAATTGGCCTGCGCCAGCTCCCTCATACTGGAACAACGGCAATGCCACCGTTCCCCGGGCGCCCCCTTTGATTTGTGCCGCGGCCGCCTCCACGAAATTGATGTACAAGCCAGGCCGTACCGGCAAGCTGGTTGTATCCCATGTTCCACCCATGACCTCATGCCACCTTTCAGTTGTTTGTCGTGCGAAATTCCATATGTTTGATTTTGTCTTGCGACCGGAAACGAATGGGTTCACGCGATTGAACCAGCAGCGTACCCTGGCATTTCCGCAAGCCATTCTCTAGCGATTCGGCGGAGGTTATCGTAAATGAGTCCACCCGGATCGGTTTCGTCCCGGCACTTGCTCCTTCGTCTGAATTCGTACTTTCGTTCATCACGTATCGACTGAGCGACTCCATCTCATATAACGCCGTTTCCGCCGTGCTCGCATAATACCCGATCGCATATTGGCGTTCGAGCAGCGTATGGCTTCTCGAATCGCTTCTGCGGACTTCCTGCTTCAGCAATACTACAAATTCCCCGGCTACAGGTTCGGCAGGCTCCTGGAACCAATGAACCGCGGAGTCTGGGAACCTTCTCGTGATCAACTCCGTTAAACCGCCGACCTCCTCGGCCAATAGCACGTCACGATCCCTCCCTTGGGCCGAAACCCTTCTGCCGCTTCCAGATTACTTTTATAAACTCATCCCCCGTTTCTTCGCTTTGTGATCACTTCAGCTGACCATTCGGCCGCATTACGGATTATAGGGGGTTCCTCGACACGCCGAATAGGATGAAATTTCTTCACCTGGGGGTGAAGATAAATCATCCTGTTGCGGGGAAACGATCGTTTGTTATACTGGACTTACTTGTAAACTTCTGTAAGAGGAGGCTGGGAAATGGAGCCGATCCGTGTCATGCTGGTGGAAGACGATCCCTTCTGGAGGGATCATATCAGTGCGGATTTAAGCGATGAGCCAGACATTGAGGTGGTTGCCGTGGCGGCCACAAAGGAAGAAGCGCTTGAAGCCGCAGGTCGACGGAAGATCGACGTGGTGCTGATGGACATCAATTTGACGGGTAACCAGCTGGACGGCCTTGAAGCAGCGGAGCGGATATTGCGGCTTCCCTTGCAGGATTCGGTAAAGATCATTATGTTGACCTCCATCACGGAAGCGGAAGTCATCATGAAATCGTTCCGCCTCGGCGCCATCAATTACATCAATAAGGCGAGTTATCAAGATATCCTGCAAGCGATCCGCGAAGCCCAGATCGGACGCGCCTCCATCCATTCGGACGCCGCAGGGATTATGCGCAGCGAGATGCAGCTGATGGAGTTATCGGCAACGGAACGCGAGGTGTTCGACCTGCGCCAGAACGGCCTTAGTAAACGGGAAATTTCCGAACGATTACACAAATCGACCAATACGATTAAATCCCAGCTGCGCAGCATTAAGAATAAACTGACTCATTTCAAGATGGATTAGCCCGATCGGCCCAAGCGCGCAGCTTGCTGGTTGCCTTCAGCCTGCGGGATGGATTGCTCGGCCGATAGCGGATCGCCGGAAAGTGCAGGATGAACGTTGTCCCCTTTCCCGGTTCGCTCGAGACGGTTAACTTGCCTCCATGCTTGCTTAGAACGCTTGAGCAATAGGATAAGCCCAGACCGTAGTTCAAGGCGTTTTTTTTCGTCGTAAAGAAAGGTTCAAAAATCTTGGACATATACTCCTGGGGAATGCCGTTCCCCGTATCGCTGACCTCGATCCGAAAATCTCGGCGTGAGGCCGTCGAACGCAGGGTGATCGTCCCACCGGACGGCATGGCATCCAGAGCGTTACGAATCAGATTGGACAGCGTTTCGCTGAGATGAACGGCATCGCAAACCAACCGACCCTCAGCCCCGTATTCGGCGGACAAGGATACCGGACGATTCTCCACCAGCGTTGCCGCCGACTGGATCACGGAATCCATCAACGAAACAACTTCGTATTCCCCCTCATCAAGGACGATATCTTCGGCTTTATCTTTTATCCGATTCACCATATGCAGCAGATGGCGGGTTAACCCATGAACCTGCTCAATCGTATGGACGGCTTTGCCGGTCTGTCCCGATTGGAGGAGTACACCGCATTTTTCCGCCAAATAGTCGATCTTCTGGATCTCGTTCTTAATCGTATGGTTCAGAATCGATACCCCCATCGTCAGCGTGCGAATGGAATAATCCAGACGTTCCCGTTCGATGCGCAGTTTAATGCCCAGAAACCCGTAACGCACCGTATAGAACAGGATGAGCGATACGGCGCCCAAGATAACGATCACATTGCCATGCCACATGCCGTTGCTTTCCAATTCAAGGCTCCACCACCCCAGCTTTAACGATTCGAAGCCAAGATAATCGCTGGTATACGCCCAGATCATAATGACTGGAAACAGCAGGATTCTTCTCCGGACGCGCCGCAGTTGCACATCTTTTTCACGGCCATAAGCGCGGTAATAGAAGTAGCAGCCCAGAACCACGTAGATCCCGTCCCAATAACGAAATCGCTCCACCTCAAACGTATTCCAGGGTTCAAATCGCAGATGAGCGAGGAGTAAGGCCAGCGCGCCAACAAAACCGATGATCGACAGCCCCTGCTTCAACCGAAGGCGCATCGATTCGTTTAACCATATTCCGCCCATGAAGAACGTAAAGGGAAGGAGATAGAAATGAATGTTCATGGCCACCACGGTGGAGAAATAAAGCCATCGACTTACCGTTTCGGGCAGCCATTCGGCTCCTTGAACGACCGGCATAATGGTCAGATGCATCGCGAAGGCGTAGCTGGCGGCCCCGCCAAGCAGCAGCGTTAAAGCAATCCATAGTTGGCTTCTCCTGCGGTGAAACAAAAAGACGAGGCCCAATGACCAAAGGGATAAAAACATCAGAATATAGAAGATTTTCATGAACCGCAAACTCCTTCGCCTTGACGTTACAAATTTACTATTATTTTTATATTCTTGAATGGATTCCCTATGAAATTAAATAATTCCTGCTATCCTTTTGGCTATTTTTTTATGAGCGACTAGGCCTGTCGGCATAGCAAAAAGAGACTCATTTCTACTCATCAAGTCAAGTAGGAATGAGTCTCTCCTATAGTCCGGAACGCTTAGGACTGTAAGCTAGACGGGTAATAGCGCATCCAGCGCCGGCAGCCTACGCCCCTCGTAATCAAACAACGTCAGGTTGGCCCAGTTATTGTCGTGCCCGACGGACCACTCCGATTTGGCTGGAATCCAGGCCGGCTCCCACCAGTAGAATCCGGTTCCCAATCCGCCCGGCATGTCCCGAATAATCTGGAGAAAATCGCGCAGATAGGCGGCTTGGCCCTCCGGCGAAGCCGGATAACCGGCATGGGTCTGCTCTTTGCTGTTGACGATGGGTTCGGGGATCGGCCCTTTCTGTAATGTCCAGGGATACGCCGTTTCGACCACGTTGATCTCCTTGCCAAACGCGGTCGCCAGCTTGGCGAGATTGGCGCGCAGGTCGTCAAGCGTCCCGTGCCACCAAGGGTAAAATGACAGTCCGATTGTATCGAACGCAACGCCGTACTCCTGGAACCGTTCATAGAAAGCCACGCTGGCAGGCAAATCCCCGCCCCGGTCAATATGAATCATGACGTTGATCGATGGATCGACTGCTTTGGCAGCGGCGGTGCCGGCTTTGACCAACCGGGTAAACTTCTCCCATTGCTCCGGCGTATTGAATTCCCCGTCCACCTTGCCGTCATCCCACAGCATCCCGGGGGTAATTTCATTGCCGATTTGTACCATGTCCGGCAGCGTTCCTTGCGTTTGCAGTGCAATCAGCACCTGCGTAGTGTAATCGCCCACCGCATGAGCCAGTTCGTCAAACGAAAGCTTCTCCCACGCCTTCGGCTTGAACTGCTTGGCAGGGTCCGCCCACCCGTCGGAATAGTGGAAATCCAGGAGAAAATGCAGCCCTAACGCCTTGATCCGTTTCGCCATGAGCAGCGTCCGTTCCAGATTGCAGAACCCGCCGGGCGGTTCGTTCCAGATCCGCAGCCGGATCGAGTTGACTCCGCTGCGCTTTAGGAGGACGAGCAAATCCTCCTTCGCTCCGTCCTCTGCGAACGTCCCCCCGGCAACTTCGATTTCGTCCAGAAACGACACATCCATCCCGTTGATAAATGGCCTTTTCATCACCTTAAACCTCGCGCTTCAAAATCGCGATCCCGTTGACCGGCAGCTCGATTGCGTTACCAACTGTCACGCCGGTTTCGGCATCGGTATAGCTTCTTCCATCCAGCTCTATGCGGGCGGCGCGGCCGGAGAAGTTCTGCACGAAGACGTACTCGTGCGTACCGTCCGTCCGCAGCTGTGCGGTCACGCCCGCCGGCAATTCGGCATCCAGTGCCCGGCGAACGCCGGCATCCTGAACGAGCTTGCCGTAAAGCGCCTCGTAGAAGGCCAGGTCGCTAACGCGGGCGGCCAAATAATACGCTTTGCCTTGGCCCAGCTCGTTGACCGTCAAGACCGGTTTCCCTGCGTAGAAATCGTCACGATATACGCCAAGTACCTTGGCGCCTTCCGCGTGGATATGCTCGCAAAGCTCATGGATTTCATACGTACCGCTGAGGCCTAGCGGATTCCCGTCTCCCAGAATCAGGGCGTTGCGGTCATGGTCATGCAGCCCGTCGATTTCCTCCGCCCATACGCCTAACGTCTTGCGCAGCGGCCCCGGGAATCCGGTCAGATGACAGAGGTCGTTCTCGTCAACGATGCCCGACCAATACGTGACAAACAAGGTTCCTCCGTCCTTCACGAACTGCTCCATCTTGGCTCCGGTTTCTTCCCGCAGCAGATAAGCCATCGGTACGACCAACAGCTTATAGCCGCTGAAGTCGTCAAATGAACCGATGATGTCCGTCGGCACGCCTAGCTCCCACAAGGCGCGATACTGCTGCATGACGGTCTCTTCATAATGGAGGCCCTTGTTCCGAGGTCCCTGCGAATCATTAATCGCCCAGCGGTTATCCCAATCGAACAGGATGGCCGCTTCCGCCGGAACGGTGGTACTCAGCACCTCTGTTAAGCCAGCAAGCGTTTGGCCCAGCGATGCGACATCCTCAAATACGCGCGTATGCTCATGGCCGACATGGTCGATCACGGCGCCGTGGAATTTCTCGCTGGAACCGCGGCTTTTGCGCCATTGGAAATATTGCACCGTATCGGAACCGTGTGCCACCGCCTGCAGGGAGGACAGCTTATGCATGCCCGGACGCTTCAGCTTGCTGACAGGCTGCCAGTTCGTGAGAGACGGGGTGCTCTCCATCAGCATAAACGGCTTTTGCTTCAGCGAACGGAACAAGTCATGGTTAAAGGCAAACCAGGAACCCACGCCGGCGTCGGAATCGGCCTCATGCCACATCGGGTAGGCGTCCCAGGAAATGACGTCCACCGCTTTCGCGAACTCTCGGTAATCCAGCCCGTAGAACAGATCCATCATATTCACGGTGCACGGCAGTTCCGGACTGATCCGCTTCAGCGGTTCAATTTCATGCTTGTAGAAATCGATCGTCTGGTCGGATACGAACCGGCGCCAGTCGAGGTTCTGACCGTGCACCATCATTTCGCCATGCGGGGCCGGGGACTCCACTTGCGACCAGGACGTGTACGTGTGACTCCAGAAGTTCGTCCACCAGGCACGGTTGAGCGCGTCCAGCGAGCCGTATTTCCGCTTAAGCCAATCGCGGAAGGCGTCCTGGCAATAGTCACAGTGGCACTCCCCGCCGTATTCGTTGGACACATGCCAGCCGACCACCGCCGGATGATTGGAATAACGCTCCGCCAAGCGGGTATTCATTTTCGTGACTTTTTCCCGATAGACCGGGGAGGTAAAGCAGTGGTTATGACGCATGCCGTGGAGGTTGCGAACCCGGTTCTTCTCGATACGCAGCACTTCCGGATACTTCTCCGACATCCAGGCCGGGCGGGCACCGCTTGGCGTAGCTAACCAAGCGTAAATGCCGTTCTCGGCAAACGTGTCCAGTACGCGGTCCAGCCACTCAAACCGGTAGACGCCCTCTTCCGGCTCCAGCGAAGCCCAGGAGAAGATCCCGATGGCCATTACATTGCAATGGGCCAGCTTCATCAAGCGGATATCCTCTGCCAGCACCTGCGGATCGTGTTGCCATTGGTCAGGGTTGTAGTCGGCACCGTGCATGAAGACCGGCAATTTGTCGCTAATCGGCGGAAATTTCATCGGTTTTGTGCTCATGGAATCGTCCTCTCCGTTTCATATCTATATTCGGCGTAATCATGAAGGAAAAGGAGGGGACGGGCGTCCCCTCCTTTCACCCTGGCTTGCTTATTTTTGAGTCGCAAGGAATGCGTCGATTTGGCTTTGCAGTTCTTGTTGAATTTTATCCAAACCAGCCGCTTGCAATTGTTTGTTCAGATCCGCTTGGCCCTTCTCCAGATCTTTGATCAGGCCGTACTCCAGCGGAATTGCGTAACGCAACATGACATTACCTACGTTGGCCACTTCATTCTTCACTTTGGAATCGTCAAAGACGAAGGTTTCCAGCGGGAAGTGGTACACTTTGGACTGCCAGTCGGCCAACATTTGATTGCCTTCTTCCGGATAGGAAGAGTCCGTACGGTTCAGCAGCGAGTTCCAGCCCCATACGGAGTAGCCCGACAGGTTGTAGTTGTTGAAGCTTGGTCCCGGGCTGTACTTGTCATCGCCAATCGGCTCGTAATGCTTGCCGGCGATGCCGTACATCGTCAGGTCGTGGATTTCCTTATCGTTTTGCAGCAAATCGATGAGCATCAGCGAACGTTCTACATTTTTGGAAGTCGCATGGAATGCCATCCCGTTTTGCGTGGAAATAGCCCCGATTTTCTTCTTGTCCGGCGTCAAGTCCGCTACGGTAACTTCCATTTCCGGCTTATCGCGGCGGATTTCGCCGACGTTGCTCGAAATGGTCCCCAGGTTTTGCGCATAAGAGGAAGTTTTGCCTGCTTTGATGTCTTGGAAGACGTCGTTTTTGTTGCTCACGATGTTCTTGGACCAGCCGTTGTTATCGGCCAAATCCTTATAATACTTAACCAGTTCAGTGAATTCCGGCGTATCGTATACGTTGAAGACTTTCCCCGTTGCATCGTCCAATTTGTAAGCCAGCGGGAAGTTATAGTCTACCAGGTTCCATTCATTTTGCTGCTCCAGCAAAATCTGATCCAGCTCATGCCATTTCCATCCGTCAGCCGGTTTGGCGCCAAAAGGACTGATTCCTTTCTCGCCCGCGCCAATCGCTTTCAGGTAAGCTGCGTAGGATTCCGGGCTATTGACCGGATCCAGATTGTACTTCTTGCGCAGGTCTTCGCGAACCAATACGACCTTGTCGGTCACTTCCTGGTTGTTGTTCGGCACCATATATTGCTTGCCGTTCACCTTGGATTGATCCCAAGAGGCTTGCGGCATCGCTTCCCAAGTCTTAGGAGCGTACTTCTGCAGCATCTCGTCCGTCAACTCCAGGAAACCGCCCTTTAGCACCTGGTCGTTATAGAAAGCCCAGTTCGCGGTGTAAGCGATGTCAAAATCCTCATTAGCTGCGAATTTCAACGGATATTTCTGGGTCCAGTCGGCCCAATCGAGAAACTCGGTTTCGACGGTTGCGTTGATTTTCTCTTTCAACAGCTTGTTGAGCTCGCCGTAAACGACGTCATAATCCGTCGGCTTACTGCCTACCATCAACAGCTTCAGCGTGACTTCCTGAGACGTGTCGACCGCGCCTTCCGTTGTTGCCGTATTGGTCGCCGCGTTGTTCGGAGCCGCTGCGTCCGGGGTGTTGCCGCTACCCGCGTTATTGTTCCCGCCGCCGCAAGCGGACAGCAAGGTCGTCAACGCCAGTACCATAGCCACAAGAAACGTTGCTTTCTTTTTCAGTTTCATGACCGATGTTCCCCCTAAAATTGTGATAGATGAAAGCTTTGAATGAATGAGAGTTCAAAAGATTCAGGTTTGTATGATTCTTTTGAGCCTCCTCTATGTGATAACCGGGTTGCCCCGAGGTCATCCTTTCACGGCGCCAATCGTTAAGCCTTGCACGAAATAACGTTGGATGAACGGATACACGATCATGATCGGGCCGGTCGCTACGATCGTCATGGCCATCTTCAGGCTCTCCGTCGGGATATCCGAGGAGACGACAGCCCCTGCCGCCATCATGGCCTTGCGCATCCCGTCCATGTTGCCCAGCAAGCGGTACAGGTAGTACTGCAGCGGCATCAGGTCGGATTTGGAGATAAACAAGAGCGCATTATACCAGTCGTTCCAGTATCCCAAGGCGATAAACAACCCGATGGTGGCCAGCGCCGGCTTCGACAGGGGAATCACAAATCGCAGGAAGATCTGGAAGTCGCCCGCCCCGTCGATTTTGGCCGACTCAATGATCGCCTCCGGGATACTGCTCATGAACGATTTCATCACGATAATGTAGAAGACGTTCATCAGCATCGGCAGAATCAGCACGATCAGCGTATCCTTCAGATCGAGATAATTGACAATCAGCAGGTACCACGGCACGAGCCCGCCACTGAACAGCGTGGTGAAGAAGAAGAAAAACGAGAAGTGGCTGCGCCATTTAAAATCCTTGCGTGCCAGTACATAAGCCGTCATCGAGGTGAGGAACAACCCGAACAGCGTACCCAGCAAAGTGACGGAAATCGTGATGCCGTACGCCTTCAGCATTTCCTGCGGATACTTGAACAGGATGCCGTAAGCTTCCAGCGAGAACGCGGTTGGGATGAGTTGGAACCCATTCTCGATGATTTTGCTCTCCTCCGTCAGGGAAGAGGAAATGACCAAGATGAAAGGAAAGAGACAGAAAACCGCCAGCAAAGTGAGTGCAACATATCCAATTATCTGCAGCAGCAGTCGGTCCATCGATTTGCGTTTACGGGCCTCCGGCTTAGCGGCCGGTTGCAAGTTTGGTGCCATAATACTCATAAGCGTTAACCTCCACTCGTTTCAATCGTGTCGATTCATCCGATTGCTCTTACACACCTAGAACAAAGCGCGGTCCTTGTCGTATTTGCGTACGGCATAGTTCGCCAGCATAATGGTCGCGAAGCCCAGAATGGACTGGTAAAATCCCGCCGCGGCGGACATCCCGATCTCGTTCGAGGTCGTGAGCATCCGGAACACGAAGGTGTCGATGACATCGGTCGAGGAGAACAATAAGCCGTTGTTGCCAACCATGTTATAGAACATTCCGAAATCCCCGCGGAAAATATTCCCGATGGCCAGCAGCACTAAAATGATCACCGTCGGATAGAGGTTCGGAATCGTGATTTTGCGAATCCGTTGGAATACATTGGCGCCGTCGATTTCGGCGGCTTCATACATCTCGGTATCAATGCTCGTGATGGCTGCCAAGTACATGATCGTCCCGTAGCCAAGCGTTTTCCATGCCGATACCACGACGAGGATCACCGGCCAATAGGCGGCCGTGTTGTAAATGTCGATCGATTCCAGCCCGATCGCGTTCAGCAGGACATTAATCGTACCGTAATCGAAGTTAAACAGGTTATAGGCGATCGCGCCAACGACAACCCAGGAGATGAAGTACGGCAGGAACATCACCGTCTGCGTAATTTTGCGGAACCATTTCCCGGCCACCTCGAACAGCAGAATCGCCGCAAAAATTTGAACCACGTTATTAACCACGATAAACGCGATATTATATAAAGCCGTATTGCGAGTTACCCGCCAAGCATCTCCGGAATCGAAGAAAAACCGGAAGTTATCGAGCCCGTTCCACGGGCTTCCGAACACCCCGCCCGTATAGTTGTATTGTTTGAATGCCAGGACGATCCCCGCCATCGGCACATAGGCAAATAGCAGGAAGAACAGGACGGCCGGCGTCAGCATGAGCAGCAGAACTTTATATTTCTTTACGTCGTTCCAAAATCCGCTTTGCTTCATGTTTCGAACTCCCCTCTTGGTTGTCTCTATATTCTTCAGTATAGTGGAGAGCGCTTTCGACCGGGATTCAGCGAAACAACAAAAACCAATACAAATTCCACGATGACGAAGTTTGCCGAAATAGAAAAAACCTGCCTCCGCAAAATACCGGCGAGGGCGAGGTCGGTGAAGTTTGATGAACATGTTTATATTTTGTTCGTTTTCCGGTACTCCCCGGGCGTCATCCCGGTCGCCTGCTTAAACTGCCGGTTAAAGTAAATGATGTTCTTGTAGCCCATCCGCTCGGCGATTTCGTAAATTTTCAACGTCGGATCGGTCAGCAACTCGCAGACGCGTTTCGTTTTGAGCTCGTTGAGATAGTCCGTGAAATGACGGCCGGTTTCTTCCTTAAACAAGTATCCCAGATAGTTGGGCGTGAAATCGAAATGGGCAGCGACATCCTTTAACGTCATTTTTTGCTCGAGATTATTTTCGACATACACCATGATCTCCTGGATCAACTTGCGTTTCTGCTTCTGCTTCTTCACGTACAACAGCTCGGACAATTCGAAGAACCGCTTTCGCAGCCAGGACGTAATATCATGGATCGTCTCGAACTGGAACAGCAGCACCGGCTGGTGCGAATCCCATTTCAAGAGCTCATACAAGTTCTCATTGATTTCGCGCAGATCGGCATGCAGCTGAGTCGTGATCCGGATGATCAAATCGTAAACATCGTTCTTCTGGGCCAGCGGAGAACCTTGGTAGAACAGCTCCAGCAAGCAGTCGTCGATCGTGACGAGGTCATATTGCAAAATCGCCTTCAGCATCCGTTCAAGGATCTCGTCCGTCCGAGCCCCGGCAAAGCGGCTTTCGCCCGGGTGCACCCGGCTTTCGCGAATCAGCCGATCCTTGCCGACCAGCCATTTGGCGCTGAGCGCCGCCTGAGCCTGACGATAGGAGGCTCGCAGCCCCTCTTCGTCCCATGCGAAACCTCCGACCCCAACCGTCACGGAGAACGGGGAGATCCCCCGAACCGCACGAATTAACTCCTCCAGCAGTTCTAGAAACGCCGTTTCCGGTACGGACGCGAGCAGGACAAACCGTGTCGGTTGGCTGACGATGAACGTGCCCAACTTCATTTCCTTGGTAAAATGCTGGATGAACGCCATGACCTTCTGTATTTGCTTACGCCGTTCCTCCTCCGGCAAATCGCCGGTCTTCCACTCCAGATCGTCGATCTCCACGAGAGCCGCCGCCGTACCGGTTTGGAAAAGCGTTTGCAGAAATCCGCGAATATGTCCCTCCACCTGCTCGGGAGAAATTTCATTCAACCAGCGTAGCAGCAACTCCTCATTCACGAGCGTAAGCGCCTCCGTAAACGTGCGGTCCTGATCCCGTTCAAGTTCGATCGCGGCGCACAGCTCGCCAAGCATTTTATAGAGCTCCTGATCTTCTACAGGCTTAAGCAAATACCCCGACGCGCTGATCTTGATCGCCTCTTTGGCGTATTCAAAATCCTCATGGCCGCTGATGAACACAATTTTAACCCCCGGGTGAATCTCCTTGGCTTTTCGGGCGAACTCGATTCCCGACATAATCGGCATGCGGATATCGGACAGAATCAGATCGATCCGCTCCTGCTCCATTGCTTTGAGCGCATTAAAGCCGTTATTCGCTGTAGCCGCCACATGCAGATTCAATCCGCTGCCCAGCACCCTGCGGCGCAGCCACTCAAGATCCACTGCCTCGTCGTCGACAAGTAATACGTTGATATTCATGGCCGTCATTCCTTCTGGTATTTTTGCTCCTTAACTCGAGCATACTTGTCGTTCTTTGCCCTGAACATAGCGGTTTGCAATGAAAACCTATACAAATTCACCGATTTCCTGTCTGGAATCGCCCGATTCTACAAAGTTATTCCATGGATGGAGGCTCTCCGGGGTTCGCCGGAAGAACGATTTGAACCGTCGTCCCGCCGCCGTAGATGCTGGCGATGCGAATCCCGTACTTGTCGCCGTAGCGGAGCTTGATCCGTTCGTTGACGTTCTTCACCCCGTATCCGCCGGATTGGCTCGGACCGATAAGCAGTCGCTGCACCGTTTCCGGTTTCATGCCGATACCGTTGTCGATCACTTTCAGTTCCAGGTTATCGCCTTGCCGTCTCCCCGTAATGACGATCGCGATGGATTCGCCAAACCAGGCGTGTTTAAACGTATTTTCCACGAACGGCTGCAGGATGAGCTTCATCACCTGCACCTGCAGAACCTCCGGATCTACGTCCATGTAGACGGAAAAAGCGCCGGCGTATTTCACCCGCTGAATGTCCAGATAGGTCTCCACCTGCATCAATTCATTCTCCAGCGGCGTAAATACGTTTCCTTGATTCAAAGTCAGCCGGTAAAACCGCGATAGGCCCTGAACCATGTCCGTCACTTTGGCTGTTTCGCCCAGGTTGGCCAGGCTGCTGATCGTCGACAGCGTATTATACAGAAAATGCGGATTGATTTGAGCCTGAAGCGCCTCCAGCTCGGCCTGTTTCTTCTGGATTCCCTGCACGTACACGCTGTTGATCAGCCCCTGGATATTGGCGGCCATGACGTTAAACGCGTCGGCGATATGCACGAATTCGTCATTCCCCGAGAAGCGAATCCGCTTCTGAAAGTTGCCTTCCTGAAACGAGCGGACGAGCCAAACAATCCGCTTCATCTTCCGGCCGGACAACCGGGCCACAATATACCCGATAAACGCCATGCCGATGAAGCTGATCCCGCATACGGTTATAATCACGCGCTGCAGCCTGCCGGCATCTTTGGTCAGGTACGCTTTTGGAACCAGCGCTTCAATGACAAAATCAGAGCCTGGAATCGGTTCGTGCAGGCTTAAATAGTCGTCATGCTGAGCCCCCATTTCAGCGTTGCCCCGTTGGTAGAGCAGGGTGCCGTCCGACGCAACGTCAATTAACCGCACGGTGATTCCCTGCTCGACGGGAAAGGTAGAGAAGTCGCCAAATAAGTCATCTAGGGAAGCGGTGATTCGAACGTAACCGATCACGGTCATGTTGCCGCTGTACGAAACCAGCCGGCGGATGTGGGAAATGTTCCCGAGCCGCTGATCGGTGTCGATCTGTAACCAGATGTTGTCTCGTTCGGAATCCTTGAACTCTTTATACCAGGCGCTATCCTTGATATCCTCAAACGGCAGGATGTAATAATCGCTGTCCTTGATCGGCTCTTCCAAATTATCGCCCGACACGATGTTGAGCTCGCTGTTCAGCGTATAGAGCATCAGCCGGATATCGTTCCCAAACAACTTAAGTGGAGCGGTGATTTCCGGAACAATCTCGTCGAGCATCACGAGATAAATGTCATAGGGTTCGCCTTTAGCCTGCAGCGCTCGCTGAAAAGCCAAATCGCTGAATAAAGTGTCCGACATCCGCTGGATTTCGTCCATCTGGTAACGGATGTTGTTCCGAGCCTGCTCCATGCCGGTACGGATGTTCGTCTCGGCCATCTCCGTCCGGGACTGGATCAGCATCGTGTACGATACGTAGCCGATGATGGCGTCCGTCAACAGTACAAGCAGCAAGTAGGGAATCAACATTTTGTAAGTGAAAGGAATGTATTTTTTCATCGGATCGCC
Source organism: Paenibacillus rhizolycopersici (assembly GCF_014947195.2). Lineage (NCBI taxonomy): Bacteria > Bacillati > Bacillota > Bacilli > Caryophanales > Paenibacillaceae > Paenibacillus > Paenibacillus rhizolycopersici. The sequence goes on from NZ_JADCNN020000012.1 coordinate 93,300, forward strand.
AGGCTTCCTCATCTTTTTAATCGCTTACACTAAACCACATACTCATCATATCGGCCCTTGTCCGGAAAATAAACAGCAAAAAAATAACCAATCTGGGTCGATGGCCTACTCTTGGCCAACCCAAATTGGTTTATAGGGTGTTCCTTATAAAACCTCGGCGTTCTTTACGGCATGTTCCCAGCTGGGAAAATAAAACAAAGCGTTGCGCATTAACTCCGGATCGTTTTGCTTGACCTGCTTTTTGCTTAGCGAAACCCCATCACTCTGCAACCTTTTGATTCGGCGGACAACTTCATCCGCTCCTAGAGTAGCATCCATACAGCTTTGCTCCTTCCGTATCAAGTTGTTTATAGGTTTTCTAGTTAACACCCAATATATACCTCGTTTTCTATTTTATTTCCATAGTTGGCCGTATCCACCGATCACAACGTGACTCCGTTACCGGAACGGGGGAGATTTCCGCCCTTTCCGGTTAGGAAGGCCCGAATCGCCTGCCGATTGGCGTAAGCCATCACCAACAGGTTCACCAGCCATACGCCCCAAATGGCTAGAGGGTAGCCCGCAGCCAAAAGATAGATCGACAATAACGCCATCCCCGCCACAACCTGGAGCCCGTCGGCTTCCCGCGATGCATATTTGCCCTTTTTATAGAAGAAAAATGCCGCGAGCAACACCGCCAGAATGACCGCGTAGGCCAACGCCGCCTCAAATCGGGTTAACGCGCTCCAAACGCCGAAGGTTACCGCGATCGCCTTACCTCCCTTGAATTTGAGGAACGGAGAAAAGGCGTGGCCCAGAATCGGCGCGGCGGCGACGATGGTCATCCCATAATCCAGCCCCAGCATTCCCGATTCCACCAGAAACACCAGAGGCACATACCCCTTTAGGAAATCCAGCAGAATTCCCGCCAAACCCCAGCGGTAACCGGCGGCTCGCCATAAATTAAACGCCCCCGGATTGCCGTCCCCAACATGCTTCAAATCCTTCCGGACCAACTTTCCTAGCCAATAAGAGAACATCAACGCCCCACACAAGAACTCGGCGACAGCCAGCCAGAGGATCATCGGTCTCCCCTGCTTCCGACCTGCACGTCCCGGCCTTTCCAGGTGACCGATCCGCGAAACGTCACCTGATAAGCTGAATAGATGAGCACCACCAGGAAAAATAACGTGGACAACACATGTATCAGGGGCATGAATTTGCCGAATTTCCCGACATCACGCACCAGGAAATAAAGCTGCGCTGCATACAGCAAATATCCGATCAGCACTGGATAAAGCCATGACGTATTCCAAAGGAATAACGCGCCTTCGGAAGCGATCAACCCGATTAGCCACGCGGCAACCAGCAGCGTGGTAGCGGGCCGCAGCTTGGCGGTGCTCAACACAGCACCTTTGCCAAACCCCTCCAACTCGCTGCGAATCCCGTTCGGGTACATGCGGAAGGAGACGAGGCCGCCGCCGAGAAAATTGGACACGGGGATCCCCGCCGCCCGGAATTTGGCGCCGAGGTTCAAATCGTCCAACAGCTCCGAACGGATGCTGTCATGGCCCTGGATCGTCTCGTAATCGCGGCGCGTCGTCACGATACAGGAGCCATACAGCCCCTTGTTCGGGCTGTTTCGTTCAAACGGCGAAGTAAATGCAAATACGCCCAGGACGTTAGTGATTAACGCCAGGCGTTCGTAAAACTTCTCCGTCACATGAAACGGCACCGCGGAAATGACGCCTCCCGCCTCGGCCCGTGCCCGCAGCAACGACTCTAGGCCTCGGGGTGCCAGGCGGACGTCGGCGTCCAAGAAGGCGATCACGTCGCCAGTCGATTGCCGATACCCGTTCCAAACCGCCCAGGTCTTCCCCGTCCAGCCGGGAGGCAGAGGCTCGTTCTGGATCACGTGTACCCCGTAACTCGTGGCAATGTCATAGGTTTCATCCTCAGAAAAATCGTCCACCACGATAATCTCATGGGGCGGACAGGTCTGCTGCTGTAACGAACCTAGCAACTGCGGCAAATTCCCGGCTTCGTTCCGCGCCGGGATGATGACCGACACCTTTTCACCGCCGCAATACGACGCTTCCTGTCTGGGAAGCACGACTCTCCGAAACAGCATCCATCCCGCAATCCACCCGATTGCCAATACGATCCAAACTCCCATCGCTGCCCCACCTCTCCGTTTACCGGAAATAAAGTGAAATCACGTATATGAGTATTCTATGTCCGTAATAGCATAGATGTCCGAAAAAGTATGAGAGACTACCGCTAGTGTAGTCGACATTCCCAGTTTTTTCAACGAATCCGGGCAATAAATTCTACATGGGTTCTCCATACTTTCCACACAATTGCTCTGTAGAATGGGTTGTGAATCAAATAACTTACTTGGAGGAAACGAAACATGAGCATGACGCACTACATGTCTTTGCTGGCGGATAACCAGCCGTGGAACTTGATTTTATTCATGGCGATCCCCGTTATCTTTGCAGAGACGATCACCGTCACCGAATTTATCATCTTGTTTAACCGGGGGCGGCAGGGCGGCCTCAACACCTTCAATAAAATCTGCAGCATCTTGGCAGGGCTTTATTTTACCGGCATTTTCCTCTATTTGTTCCCTACGGCGTTCATTCCTTTGACCGTTAACGGCGAATGGCACACCTGGGTAGACGTCGTGGCTGTCGGGTTCTACCTGAGCGGGGCGTTCTTCCTGTTGCCGTTGGCGCTGCTAGAACTTGGCGTCATTGGCCGCAAGCGATCCGAGGACGAGAAGCTAAAGATGCACTTTATCCTCGTCAGCGGATTCCTGATCGTGGCCCATATCGCCATGATCTTCGGGATGGTCAATCCGGAAATCGTCGGCGGGATGGCTGGGATGTCCCATTAAGCAAGCGAAGCCCCTTCCGGATGGAAGGGGCTTTTTATTTGCATCTGATGTTGAATTTCCTAACCCTATGATTTTATGATAACGTGCTAAAGATGTCGTCCAGCGGAATATCCGCCACCGCCATCACTTCGTCCGCCGCCCCATAGTACATGCGGACGGTATCCCCGACCAGCAGCGCACCGCAGGAGAACACGACCCCGCCGAAAAATCCGTTCACCTCATAATCCGCTTCCGGCTCGATAAACGGCCGAACCGATCGCCCGATGACTTTTCCCGGATCTTCCAAATCAAGCAGTACCGCCCCCATACAATAACGATGGTTGGTATCCGCCCCGTGGTACAGCGCCAGCCAACCGCGCTCCGTGCGGATCGGAACCGCGCCGCCGCCCATTCGCGCCGAATCCCAGCCTTGCTCGCTTAGGCCCATCAGAAAGCGGTGATTGCCCCAATGCAAGAGGTCCGGAGATTCGGCGATCCACATTTCGGGGGCGCCGAACGATTTCGGAACCGGACGGTGCAGCGCATAATATTTCCCGCCTATTTTTTCCGGGAACAACATGACGTCTTTATTCTCGGGAGCCAGCATTAGCCCGTGCCGTTTGAACGTGCGGAAGTCCTTCGTTTCCACTAAGCCTGCGCCAACGCCGCGAACGGACGCGGAACTGTAGGTGATGTAATACGTATCCCCGATTTGGGTTACTCGCGGATCTTCCATCCCCCAAGCTTCCAGGGCATTCTCCGGGAACAGGGCCGGCTGCGGATCGATGTCGAAATGAACGCCGTCCCTGCTTCTTGCGACACGGAGATGGGAGAGGGACGTAAGCATGACCACCCGTCCGTCCATCGCGACAAAGCGCGAATCGGAGAAATCGTAACGCGGATCGGTATCTTCATAACGCTCCACGATCACCTCGGTACCCGCTTCGTTTAACCGGGGAACAAGCACTTCGCCGGCCCGGACCGAAATCGGCGCTTCCGCGACGCGAAGAAGCAGAATCGTTTCGTCTTCGTATTGGGCAACACCGGCGTTAAATGCCCCCAACACTTTAAAATCAGGGCGCGAGGGCTTAACATCCTCCGCTCGGATCACAGGATTTTGCGCGCAGCGTTTCACATTCATAGATGAAGTACCTCTTTCTGTTATGTTATTTGCCGGATGCCACGGCATCGATTTGCGCTTGAATTTCATCGATGACTTTTTGCCCGCCTACGCCCATGATTTTCTCCTCCAACATCGCTTTGCCTTTATCCGCGGGCAGCACGCCTTGGGCTAGCGGCAGGAATAAAGAGTCGTGGAACGGCGTGATTTTGGCGTATTCGGTTTTGACTTTTTCAGCATCAAAGGTGAACCCTGCCGTTGGGCTGAGCGTAAAGTTAGCCGGGTCGGCGGAGAAATCGAACCACTTCTTGTCGTCCGCCATCATCGTATCCGGCGTGCGGTTGAGCGTCGGACGCCAAGTCAGTGTATAGCCCGGGAAAACATAGCTCGAAAGCACCTTATAACTCGTATCGCCGACAGGTTCCCAATCCTTCCCTTGGATACCGTATTCCATCAAATCGTGGTTTTCCTTGATCGACAGCCAATTGGCTACATCCATAGCCAGATCGGCATGCTTCGAGGAGGCGGGAATGCAAAGGAAATTCCATTGTTGGAAGGCGGTATACGGTTTAGCTTTATCGCCGTTCGGCACGAAAACCTCCAGCTTGTCGCTTCCGTCCTTCAGCATTTCCGCATATTTCAGCCCTTCTACGCCGTCTGCCGCATAATAAGTAGCGGCGTACTTGCCTTGTTTGAACAACGTTTCGGCATTTTGCTCCTGGGCGATGTTTTTGGACAAGATGCCGTCTTTATAGAACTTCGTGACGCGTTCAAAAGCGTCCGCGATCATCGGGCTTTCCCATTGTCCGACGACTTTCTTGTCTTTGGTGGAATAGGCGAACATGTTGACGCCGATTTCGAGCACTTCATCCTGCGCCATATTGGCGGAGTCGCTCAGGATAAACGGCAACTTGTCCGCTTTGATCCCGTTGATGACAAACGGTTTGATGTCCTTCTCGTTTTCCTTGACCGCATACAAAAATTTCTCCAGGTCGGCCAGCGTTTTCAGCTCGGGCAACCCGTATTTTTCGCGCAAATCCTTGCGGATCAGCAGGCCGTATACCGATCCTTGCGTCGTTCCGAGCGGGATGCCCATAATTTTGCCTCCGAACTTGTTGTATTCCCACATTTCGTCGGGAATGGATGCCTTCAGCTCAGGCCGCTCCTCTACCATAGCGTCCAACGCTTGGAGCGAATTGCTGGCGATCATCTGGTTCATGGACAGCCATGGTGCATCCAGGTACATGTCGAAATCCTCGCCGGCGGACATTTTAACCGCTACCGTGTTGCCGTAATCCGACCACGGGAGAAAGTTGATATTCAGCGAGGCGCCGACGTTGTCCGTCTTTAATTTGTCATTGACGGCCTGCAGCACCTCATCAAAACCGGCCGGTTTATCCCCCGGAAGATAAGCCTTCAACTCCACGATTTCTTTCGCTGCGTTGGAAGCGGAACCGGCGCCCGAATTCGTGCTGCCCGGCTCCGCATTCCCGCCGTTGCCTCCGCAACCGGCCAGCAGCAGCGCTGAAGCCAGTATCGTAGCCATCGCCGTGCCAAACATTTTTTTGAATTTCATTTTGTTAACCTCCCTGTTAATTGTGTGTTCAAAAAGTCAGGTTTTTAGCACCGAGAAGGTTGGATGAAGCTAGGGACTGAGTAGCGGAGCGTACGTTTTGGGTACGTGAGCAACGGAAGTCCCGACTGAATTCAAGATTCGATGTCGACGCCACTTCCTGACCCGCTTCGTGATCAAAAGATGACTTATTGAACAACCTTTTAAATCAAGCATCTATGCTTAACCGGAAGATTCCGGTTAATGCCGGAATCTTCGGTTACCCTTTCACGGCCCCTACCGTGAGGCCTTTGACAAAGTATTTCTGCAGCATCGGGTACAGCAGGATAATGGGGCCGATCGTCAGAACGGTCGTTGCCATGCGCACGCCGTAAGTCGGCGGCGTGATCGCGATGGCCGCGCCCGAAGGAATCAGGTTTTTGGCGGCCTCCATATTGGATACCATTCGGCGCAGAATCAACTGCAGCGGAAACAATTTCTCATTATCTACGAACATGAGTCCCATAAACCAGTCATTCCAATAGTTCAGGGCATAGAACAGACCGACGGAGGCCAGGATCGGCTTCGAGATCGGCAGGATGATCTGGAAGAAAATCCGCACTTCGTTGGCCCCGTCGATCCGGGCGGCTTCCTCCAGTTCCTCGGGAACGGTGCGGAAGAAGCTGACCAGCAGAAAGACGAGAAAAGGCTGGCATAACATTGTAAGAATAAGCACCCATACGGTATTTTGCAAATGCAGCCACTGGCTGACTACGATATAGAATGGAATAATGCCTCCCGAGAACAACATCGGCAGATAGCAGAAGAGCAGGAAAGGCGTCCGCAGGACATTCCGCTTATTCGCCAAAGAGTAGGCCAGCATGGCCGAAATGCAAAGCGCGCTGATCGCCCCGACGGCTGTGACCAGAACCGTCACTCGATAGCCGCTGAACAATACATCCGACTGGAGTACCGCCTTATACGCGGCCAAAGAAAACTTTTGCGGGAATAAGGTATATCCATGCGCGATCAGTTCGCCCTCATCGGTAAAAGAACCGATGACCATCAGCAGAAAGGGGAACAGGCAGAATAAGGTGAACAATAGAATGATCGTATAGGCGGTCACCGAAAAAATCCGGTCCGGAACACTCTGTCTCATCGTTTTGCCTCCTAAAAATGTGTGAGTTCAAAAAGTCGGGGTTTCAGGACCAAGAAGGCCCGGCTAAATTCAAGATTCGACGTCGAATCCACTCCCCGAACTCCTTCGTCCTGAGAAGACGACTTTTCGAACAACCTCTAAAATAGTGCGGATTCTTTGGATACCTTGCGGGTTACCCCATTGGCGACGAGCACGAAAATCAGGCCCATCACCGATTGGAACAGCCCGACCGCCGAGGACATCCCGAAATCGTGCAATTGTCTCATCGAGCGGAACACGAAGGTATCGATGACGTCGGTTGTTGGATACAGCAGGGAGTTGTCCCCGATAATGGCGTAGATCATCGCAAAATCCCCATTGAAGATCTTGCCTACGGAGAGCAGCGTCATGATCATGATGGTTGGCACCAGCAACGGCAAGGTGATGCGGTACATAATCTGCAGCTTGGAGGCTCCGTCGATACGGGCTGCCTCATATAAATCCTCCGGAATTCCGGTAATTGCCGCCAGGAAGATAATCGATAGATACCCCGCCCCTTGCCAGACCCGAATCACGGTAAGAATGGCGGGCCACAACCTCGACTCAAACATCCAGTTGACCGGTTCCATGCCGATATTTTGCAGCCAAGTGTTAAGCATCGGCTCTTCCCCGCCGAACATGGACTGAACAATCATCCCGACCACGATCCAGGACATGAAATAAGGCAGGAAAATGAGAGATTGCGAGATCCTCTTAAAATATTTGTTGCGAATTTCATTGAACATTAGCGCGATAAGCACGGCAGCGACTGTCGTAAAGAAGATAAACAGCGCGTTCAGCACCAAAGTGTTGCGCAGGACGGTCCAAAAATCGTCCGAGGTGAAGAAATAATCGAAGTTTTTGAAGCCGACCCATTCGCTTCCCGTTATCCCTTTGGAGAAGTCATAATCCTTGAATGCAATCGTGATCCCGTAGATGGGAAGATAACTGAAGACGAGGAAAAATAGCAGGCCAGGAACAGCCATCACGTAAAGGAAAGGATTTCGAGCGATATGTTTTAGTTTGGATCCTCTCCCTTTGTTTCGATCGTACTGCATGGTTTCAAGTCCTCCCTTATGTGTCTAAAATCGGGTTCCGGTGCTGTGTTGTCTGCGGTCCGATGTCGTCACCATATCAAGCCCCAGGTCGGGAGGACAATTCCGGCAAACTCGGATTCTTCCCGCAAGCGCGGATTTCGCCTTTTCCCAAAAGCATCACTTTTCCAAAAAGGAACGATTTTGCTGACGGAAACCCGCAATATGCTACAATAAGTCTGCACTTTAATACGTGTTCAAAAAGTCGGCTTTTCAGCACCGAGAAGGTTGGATGAAGCTAGGGCCTGAGGAGCGGAGCGTACTTTTTGGGTACGTGAGCACCGGAAGGCCCGGCCGAATTCAAGATTCGATGCCGTGTTACCTCTTGAATCACTTCGTGATCAAAAGACGACTTTTTGAACTACCTCTTCAAAAAGAGAGAGAAGTAACGGGGGTTTTGGCATGTCGAATTTCAACTTTCCACTCCTCGCTTCATTCAAGAAGCATCCGACCTACATGAAAATCATTTTTTATTTTGTCAGCGCGAACGTACTCGTCTTGGCCATCTCCTTCCTGCTGTTATACTGGCAGTCGTCAAGAACGCTGCTGAAGGAAATCGGCGATCATTCCGAATCGCTTCTGCTGAATAGCGCTCGAAATACAGCCGGACTCATGGAATGGTCCTTGGATTACAGCTACGCCTCAAGCAATGACAGCGACCTGAAAGTGTACGCGCTCTCCGACCATTACACGGATTTTGAGACTTATAACGTATGGAGCCGGCTGGGGGAGATTAAGAACGCCAACCCCGCGATCGATTCGGTCTACTTGATCAACGACTACACCGACACGGTGGTCGATTCCCGGTTGGGTATCAATGACGCCGTCACTTTTTATGACCAGGATATTTTGGAACGGCTGCGCGATTCGAGATTGGCGGACGGGGCCGTTCCCTTACCCAGGACTCTGACGCTTCCCCTTAGCGGTAAGGCCACCAAAGAGGTGATCACCATCGTCAGACTGTACGAAAAAGGCAGTTCCATTTCCGCCTTCGTCATGAATATAGATACCGATAAACTAATGAACTTGCTTCAGAACAATTCGAACTATCCCAACCGACAAGTGACCGTGTTGAATGACCGGAATGAAGAGGTGTTCAGCACCGCCCGCCTTAGCGGCGAGCAAATTTTGGAGCTTAGCCATCAGGGGGAATTAAGAAAAAGCGGCTGGGAGTTGTTTAAGCCCCATGATCAGGAAGAGCAGCTTCTGGTTTACTCGACAACTTCGATTAAAGGCATTCAAGATTGGACCTTCATTGAGAGCATTCCGAAGGCGGTCATTCTGGGCCGGATTGCCGTGCTCCGCAACATCAGCCTATTCTTGTTTCTAGGCCTGTTCGTTGCTTCGCTGACCGTCATCATCCTGATCTCCAAACGGGTATACTCACCCATTCAGGAATTGGTCAGCAGTGTCATGCGGCAGTATCGGGCCGAGCGGCTAGAGGATCGTAAGTCGGGAACTGAGCTGGATTATCTATCTAGTGTCTTTACAGCCCAAAAAGAACAGATCGATGAATTGACCGAACATTGGCGACATAACAAGATTCTTGGCAAGGAACGGTTTCTACGCGAATTTTTAGGCGACGAAGCCGGCTCCCCTGCTGAAATCCGCAGGCATTTCAAAGAGTGGGAGATCGATCTGCCGGAAACCCATTTGTCTGTTGCGATTTTTCGGATAGACCGCTTTGCGGAATTTACGGGGATCTATTCGGAGAAAGACCGCCGGTTGCTCCGCTTCGCGATGGCGAATATTATCCAGGAGTCGCTGCAAGCCTCGGATCACCGGCTGCAAACGGTCGATATGGGGAACGATCATATCGCCGTCGTCCTGTCTGCAGCAGCACTATCCCCCGATTTCGCGGACAAGCTGCGCGGATCACAGGAATTGCTGCAACAGTACTTGTCGATCGGAACGACCGTGGCCTGGGGCAGAACGCTCCATAGCCTGACCGACATGCACGAGGTATATTTGGAAACCTACGAATTAACGCAGGAACGATTCCGGTTTGGTCACGGCGCGATGATTCTTGTGAGCCAATTGTCCGGCGCCCCCGGCCTCCTGTTTCATCTTCCGCTGGAAAAGGAGCGTCAAATGACGCAAGCGATCCAGAAAGGAAACCGGGATACGGTACTGCAGATTATGGCTTTTGCCGTAGAAACGCTGAGGGAGTTGCCTTATTTTGAGTGTAAAATGTCGCTGATCGCTTTGTTTAACGATATGCGCCGATTGATGCAGGATCAGCTGCATCAGCCGTTGCCTAGCTCATGGGGATTGACTTCGCTCGAAAATCAGATCATTCGGCTAGAGACGCTTGAAAGCGTAGCCCTCTGGATGGAAAAGCTGCTGGACAAGACGCTGGAGGATATCGCGGCTGCTCGCAGCCTGTCCAGGAACGCGGTGCTGATCGAGCAAGTGAAGCGTCTGATTGGAGAACGGCTAAACGATCCTAACCTTTCCTCTAAAATGCTGGCCGATGAGCTGGGGTTGTCCGTGAACTATCTGCGTAGCTTATACAAAGCGGAGACGAACCGATCGATCACGGACACGATTTCGGAAAGAAGGTTGGATTTGATTTGCCGCGAGTTACTGGCTTCCGATTCGCCGATCGAACCGATCATCCAAAACTATGGGTTTTCCTCTTTGAATACCTTCTACTCCGTCTTTAAAAAGGTGTACGGAATGACTCCGGCTCAGTATCGGAGATCGCATAAGAACATGAAATAAACGTGAAATACAGGTTGTCCATCCACAAAAATCGTTCATTATCGAAATCGTGTTGTTTTTGGGAAGTTCGTAAATCTGCGCTTGCAGGAAAAATTGGAGCTTGCTGGAATTGTCGTTGCTGCAGGGGTTTGGTAAGGTTACGACACAAATAACGGGACACCGCCGCTGACGATGGCGGTCTCGAGGAAAGGAGAACAAAACAATTTGGAAAGCGCTGTCATCAACTTTCGATGATTAGTTAAACCAAGGAGGTCATGTGGATGGCTAACCAAATGCAAAGATGCTTAAAGGGATTAATCTGTCTTGCTACTCAAGGGGGCAGCGGCTCATGAGTAAACTGTTGAAATCGTTGATGGCATTCATCCTCTTGGTAGGAACATGGGGCAGTATGTCTACGAATGTTGTGCGTGCTTCGGAACGCAGCACGCTGAGTATGGATCAAACGGTAGTAGAACTCGGGCAGCCATTAACTATCCATTACACGGGGGCGCAAAGCAATAAAGATTGGATCGGCATTTACCTCAAAAACGAAACGCCCGAGCAGGGAACTAACGCTTGGAGATGGGATTATGTGAATGACCTACCCGACGGCACGATAACACTTACAGACAACAGTGAGGGTCGAAAAGAATATCCAAGCTTAAAGGATTTGGCACCAGGCGAATATTATCTCGCGTATTTACTTAATGACGGTTATACGGAGAACGCTGACCGCTTTTACTTCCAGATTGTTGGCAAGGAAATCACACAATTGAAGGCGACTCCCGAATCAGTGGCGCTAACGCTGAATCAACAAGAAGACAGTGAGCAACTGCAAGTTGAAGCTACCTATAGTACGAATGAAACCCAAGATGTTACAACGGCAAATGGCATCCAGTATGTCAGCAGCATGCCGCAAGTGGCAACGGTGACCTCAACCGGACTGGTGAAGGCCGTGTCAGAGGGGAACGCTGAGATCAACATTACGCTCGAAGGGAAATCGACAACGATTGAAGTCACGGTAACTTCGACGACGCCGGGCCCCGAACCGAAACCGGAAATCGAACTCACCGTGATGAGCTTGAACCTTTGGTCGGGGGATGCGATCAAAAAGAACGGCATAGATCGTGTCGTCAACTTCCTCGAGAACTTGATCCGGACGGCAGACCCAGATGTGATAGGCATTCAAGAATCCAACAATACCATCGTAACTCAGGTGGCTGCATCGTTAGGATACTATGTCAGCATGAAGGCAAGCCCAAATGTTAGTCTCATGAGCAAATATCCGATACTCGATGTCGATAAGGAACAAGATTACTACCTGATTGAAGTAGATTCGGGCAGAGCTGTGGCGATCAGCAATGTGCATTTGTCATCCACCCCTTACGGCCCTTACAGCATCGCAGATGGCAAGACAGTAGAGAGTGTCCTTGCCGATGAAAACCTCAAGCATATGGCCGAGATGCGCAACCCGTTCAGCAAGCTCCCTGCCCTCGCCGGACAAGGGATGCCCGTCTTTCTGACAGGAGACTTCAATGTGCCGTCGCACCTGGATTGGACGGAGGCAACGAAAGACCGTTATTTCGGTAAGGTGGTGGAATGGCCGGTATCGAAGAAACTCGATGAATTGGGCATGGTCGATTCCTATCGGTCCATGCATCCTGATCCGGCCGCAGCGCCAGGGATCACTTGGGCGGTCGAAGGCACCGAGTGGAGAAATCCGGAAGTATATGATCGGATTGATTACGTGTATGCCGGTGGTCCCGCAACAACAGTGGAAAGCAAATTGATCGGAGAAAAGACGGTGAAAGGCGGGCCGACATCTTATGCGGACATCCAGTTGGATACTTATTTGTCCGACCACCGCGCTGTCGTATCCAAGTTCAATGTGAAGCCGCGCAGTTACGCGGACCTGAGCCTGCCGTCAGCTCCCGAGCCCGAATTCAGCAGCACGTTGAGCATGGATCAAACAGTTGTAGAGCGCGGGCAGCCGTTAACCATCCATTACACAGGGGCGCAAGGCAATAAAGATTGGATCGGTATTTACCTCAAAAGCGAAACCCCCAAGAAAGGGACGAATGCCTGGAAATGGGGTTATGTGAACGACCTTCCCAATGGCACGATAACACTTACAGACAAAAGTGAGGGGCGAAAAGAGTATCCAAGTCTCAAAGACTTGGCGCCGGGCGAGTATTACATCGCCTATTTGCTAAATGACGGTTATACGGAAAATGCTCATCGATTCTATTTCCAAATTGTTGACAAGGCCAGTACTCCTCAAGAGATCGCGGATATGAAATTAATGAAAAAGCGTATGGTTGATTACTACATCTCTAGAGACATCATAAACGACGGAACGAACGGTCGGGTCGAATGGACCTTCAAATCAAAGGCTGCCACTTACTTATCCAGTCAAAACCCGGATGGGAGCTGGGGGGATGTCGATTACGCGAGTACAACTTCCGCCGCCAACGGGAGAGGTTGGTCGCCCTATCTTGCCTTAGATCGGATGCAATCGATGGCGCAGGCTTTCGCTGACCCGAATGATCCAAACTATCATAGTGAAGCGCTGCTAGACGGTATTCAAAAGGCGCTAGACTATTGGTTTACGGTAAAGCCGACTTCAACCAACTGGTGGGAGACGGGAATCGGCAAACAATTAAGGCTGGAAAAAATTGCGCTTCTATGTGAAGGCTATTTAACGGAATCGCAAGTCTCCAATATTATCGGCACGTTAGACAGCAGCCCTCACACGGTCGATGGAGCCAATTCCTCCTGGTACAATCAAAATTATATGTACCGCGGTTTATTGCTGGAGGATGCCCAAATCGTTCGGAACGCCGTAAATGCGTTTAACGTACTGTCGAATGTAACGACGACGGTGACGGGAATCCAGTCGGACATGTCCTTTTTCATGCATGGCAAAACGAACTATACGACAGGTTACGGAAGAAGCTTTGCCCGAGATATGTCATTCTGGGCGTACATCACCTCCGATACCGTATTCCACTACAGCAAAGCGGCGATTGATTCGTTATCGTCCTATTTGTTGGACGGCACCAGGTATCTCGTAAGAGGCGATGTTGCGGATTTGGGCATGGGGATGAATGGACCCGATTGGCCGGATTATGCGAGCGCGGCTTTGACCTTCTATGAAGATCCGTTACAGTGGATGCAACCGGCCAATCCGGAGAGGGCCGCGGAGTTTGCGAGTTTCCTTGATAATATTCGCAAGGTCGGTACGAACACGAGCAACGGACTGGACAACAACAATATGACGCAATGGCAGACGCTTGTCTCCTCTCATATGCGATCCGACTACGGGATTACGGTCAAAATGTCTTCAAGCACGGTCAAGGGCGGCGAATGGAGAACGATTAATCCCAGCGGATATAACCTGTTGTACTGGACGCCGCAAGGAGCCACAGCCATTCAAAGAACCGGAGACGAATACAGACCCGTTTACCCGTTGATGGATTGGGCCCACGTTCCCGGCACGACGGCTCCGTACGCGCTCACGAAAGACGGCAATTTCAATAATCCGAGAACCTTTGTAGGCGGCGTAACAAATGAACGTTATGGAGCCACCGCGTTTGATTTCAACAAGTTGAGTACAAGCGGAAAGAAAGGTTACTTTTTCTTCGATGATGAAATGGTAGCGCTTGGCGCAGGAATCGCTTCGACGAATGCCGCGCCGATCCACACGACCTTGAACCAAAGCCAAGCGATAGGCGAAGTTTTCGTAGATGGCAATCCGATAGCGGACGGAACGATGCAAACTACCGGACGCTGGGCCTATAACGATAACATCGGCTATGTATTCCCGAATCCGACGGATTTTCAAATCAAACGGGAAACGAAAACCGGCAGTTGGAGTGACGTGGTTACGGGAAGTTCCACGGATCAGATCACGAAATCGATTTTTTCGATTTGGCTGGATCATGGCGTAAAGCCCACAAACGCCTCCTACCAGTACATTGTATTGCCAAACAAAAATTCTGACGAGGTCAGCAACTACGCGAGCAACATCCCGCTAACGATTCTCTCGAATACATCTTCTATTCAGGCTGTCCGGCATAACACTCTGCAAATAGCGGAATTGCTGTTTTATAAACCCGGAACGGTGAATTTGAGAGACGGCTTGACCGTCACCGTAGATCAACCCGCATTGGTTATCGTTGACGAATCCGCAGCTCCTGTCCGTATTTCCGTCTCCAATCCCGAAACTCCAGGAATTACTGTGAACGTGACGCTGGATCGAAACGGAGAAAAAACCACGACCAGCTACAAGCTCGGCAAGGATACGTTCACAGGCCGAAGCATCACTTCGGATGAGAAAGCCTCCATTGACGACAGAGGATTCGACCTCGCTTACGATAAAGGCGCATTTGCTTCATCCAGTAAAAATATTCGAGCTGCCTCGAATGCTACGGATATATACAGAACATCGTACTGGAGCTCAGACCATTCGGATAATGAATGGATTTATGTAGATTTGCAAGATCAATATGTGATCCATAAAGTTAGGCTGAATTGGGAAAAAGCGTACGGAAAAAGCTATAAGATTCAAGTATCGAACGATGCCCATACCTGGATGGATGTTTACTCTACAACGATGGGTAACGGCGGAATCGAAGATATTTCTTTCAATCCGGTCAGTGCCAGGTACGTTCGGATGCAGGGCGTTCAACAGGGCACCGGAAACGGCTACTCGCTTTATGAATTTAAAGTATACGAAGATTTGCCCCTCAATCTTGCAGAAGGCAAGTCGGTAGTGGCAAGCTCGTACAGAGCGGCTGACGTGGCTCCCGGCAATGCAGTCGATGGCGTATTAACTACCCGTTGGGGATCTAACTATTCCGACTCGGAGTGGATCTACGTCGATCTAGGGTCCAGCCAAACCATCGAGAAGGTCGATCTGCATTGGGAAAGCGCGTACGGCAAGGAGTACCAAATTCGGGTTTCCGACGACGCATCGAATTGGACTACCGTTTACAGCACCACTACCGGCACCGGCGGAATCGATAAAATCTCCTTCGAGCCGGTGAATGCACGATACGTTCAGATGTATGGCACGAAAAGAGGAAGCACATACGGCTACTCACTCTGGGAATTCAAGGTGTATCCTTCCCTAATTACCGCTCCGGACGCCCCCGCCGATGTGCATGCCGTCGGCCATAACGGGTCCGCCGAGGTGAGCTTTACCGAGCCGAACCGTAACGGCGGAAGCGAAATTACAGGCTATGAAGTAACCGCCTGGGCAAACGGAGAAGCTGTCTCGACGGCGGAAGGCTCGGGCAGCCCGATCACCGTCACCGGTCTGATGAACGGTACGGCATATACCTTTACGGTGATAGCAAGGAACGCCAAATGGGAATCGGCCTCGTCCGCGCCGTCGAATGAGGTGATCCCGTCGCCGGATGATGTATCTGTCCCAGCTTCGCCTAGGAATTTGACGGCAGCGCCCGGAGATCGATCCGCAACCTTGAGATGGGATGCTTCAGCGGAAAGCGTTACTTATTCCGTGTACCAATATGAAGGCACGGCGGCGCCGGCCGATCCGGGCAACTGGCAGTTAGTTCAAGCCAGCGTAACGGCAGCCACGTATGGGGTAACTGGATTGACGAACGGAAAGAGCTATGCGTTCGCGGTGAAAGCCGTAGATGCGCGAGGCGAGAGTGACTTCTCCAATGTCGTGACGGCGACACCGAAGGTTCCGGGTCCGGAGACGCCGAGGGATCCCCAACCGGAAACGCCAGTCAGCGGCACAGGTAATGGAAGCCATACTACCTCCGTCATCGAATCGACGAACGGCATCATTCTTATTCCGAGCGGTCGGGCCGGAGAGGTCAGCCTCGATAAAGAAGTGATCCTTACGGTAGGCGTAGGCGTGGCAGAGCAAGAGATCCGCATCAAGATCGAGAAGCTGATCAGTACGGCAAATCTCGTTTTTGATAAGGAGACACTTGTCAGCAACATCTTTGAATTGACCAAAAATACAACCGGCAACTTCAAGAAGCCGATCACTATCTCGATGAAGTTCGATCCGTCTCTCGTAGGAGACAATCAGAGGGTCGCTGTCTTCTACTATGACGAAGCAAAGAAAGCATGGAATGAAATAGGCGGCATCGTGAACGGCGATCGAATTACGGCCGAGGTGGATCACTTCACCAAGTTTGCGGTCATGGCTGTAGATGAGAAGAAGGATGAAAACGGCGAAACGAACGCGCCGGTACCATCATTCACAGACATCGTGGGACATTGGGCACAGAACGCCATCCTGAGCGCGGCGGGGATGAAGCTTGTCAGCGGCTATCCGGACGGAACGTTCAAGCCGAATGCCACTATTACACGCGCCGAGTTTACGGTTATGCTGGCCAAGGCACTTAAGCTGGAAGGAGCAGGTTCAGCGACTGCGTTTACGGACGAGGCCAAAATCGGTGGATGGGCGAAGCAAGAGATCGCGAATGCTGTTGAAGCAGGCATTGTGAGCGGGTACGCGGACGGTAGCTTCCAACCGAATGGGCGGATTACCCGGGCGGAAATGGCAGCAATGATCGCTAGGGCGCTTCAATTGTCTGCTGAAGCAGGCGCAACGACCGGCTTCGCGGACGATAAGGACATCCCGAATTGGGCGAAAGGCGCAATTGAGGCGGTTCGCAAGCTGGACATCGTGAGCGGCCGCGGCGATAATGAGTTCGTTCCGAACGGTACTGCGACCCGGGCGGAAGCGGTAAGCCTATTGGTTCGGATTTTGGAACAATAATAAACATAAATAACAGCAGGCACAGCACAGGAACAGATCTGTTCCTCATGCTGTGCCTGCGCTTTTTGTAGCCATCTCCAACCCGTTATCCCCTGCCGCTGAACTCCAATTCGGGCGATATGCCTTCCCGATCGGAGCTAATAAAGCGCCAGGCATTAACAGCTGCGACGTACGGCTCCCTTCCCTGACGGAAAGGGGGCCTTCCGCTTTTACGCGGGTAAGCTATCGTTCAGTACGCCGCAATACAAACAAGGCGCTGTCGAAATCGCCCTTCAATTCGATCGGCAATCCGTAATGCATCAGCGTACTGCCGTGATACCGCTTGCCGTCCCCCGCCAGTTCATACCGGGCGTTCTCCGATAGGCCTTGCAGCTTGAGCCTTGGACAGGAATCCCCGTACTGCTGCGCGTGCAAAAAGGCCAACACGACGATCTCGTCCCCGGACGGGCCGACGTACTCTACCGCCGTCAAACCGGACTCGCCCGGTGGCCGAAGACGGAAGAGATCCCCGTGTAAAATCGTTTCGCGGATTTCCTTGTACTGAAGGATATGCCGCTTATATTCTGCCGCTTCCTCCGGAGATAGGCGGTTGATGTCGGCGCCGATGCCGAGTCCTCCGCACATGGCGCTGTGAAACTTGTAGGCGATGCTTCGATTCGCCTTGCCCGCGCCGGACGGCGTGTCCGTTACCCAGCACATCATGATCTGAGGAGCGTAAAACTGCGTGAAACCGTGCTGGATGAACAAACGGTCAAACGGGTCCGTATTATCGCTGGGCCAGCATTGCGCCGCATAGCGGAGAATGCCCAAATCGATGCGCCCGCCTCCTCCGGCGCACGTTTCCAGCTCGACGTCCGGGTGATCCCGCCGCAGTTCGCTCCAAATTTCGTACAAGGCATGGACGTGCTCTACCCACAGCCGGCGGTCCTTCGTACCGCCGCCTTCTCCCAAATCGCTGATCGAGCGGTTCATGTCCCACTTCAGGAAGCGGATGTTGCCGGAGCGAAGCAGGCTGTGCAGCATCTCAAGGATGTAGCGGCGCACGGGCGGTTTCGTGATATTCAGCACATACTGGTTCCTCAATTGCAGCGGTTCGCTGCCGTCGAAACGGTATATCCAATCCGGGTGCTTGCGGTACAGCTCGCTATCCGGGTTCACCGCTTCGGGCTCGACCCAGATGCCGAAGTCCATCCCCAGCCCGTTGACGTGTGCGATGAGCTCCCCGAGCCCGTTCGGAAACTTCTCCCGGTTCGCATGCCAATCGCCAAGCCCCGCCTTGTCGCTATGCCGTTCGCCAAACCAGCCGTCATCGACCACGAACAGCTCGACGCCCATTTTCGCCGCCTTGTCGGCCAGCTTCTTTTGCTCCCGTACGTCCACGGAAAAAGCGGTCGCTTCCCATGAATTGTACAGTATCCGCCGCGGCTTCGCGGAGGCGGCCAAGACGCGATCGCGTTCAAAGCGATGAAGCTTGCGACTCATGCTGCCGAATCCCGCTTCCGCATACCCGAACAGGAAGGCGGGCGTCGTAAAGCTCTCGCCTTGCCCCAGCGGGTAAGCAAAGTCGAAGTCGTTCACGCCGCCGACGACTTTCACGTTGTTGAAAATCGTTTTTTCTACGGTAATTTTCCAATTGCCGCTGTACGCGAGCAGGCCGAACCAAACCTCTCCTTCCCGTTCGGTCGCCGCTTCCGACAGCGCAAAGCAAGGATTGAAATGCGGCCCCGTTATTCCTCGCTTGGACTGCATCGTGAACGCGCCGGTTTCGACCGGCATATCCGTCATCTGAAACTCTCCCGCCCACTTGCCGGTCAGGTAGCGCAGCGAATAATGCGAGAGCTCCGGCAGATGAAGCGCCGCCGAGTTCACGTTTTCCAGCGTCACCGGAACGCCCTGATTCGTGACCGTCGCGGAACGCGACACGATGTCGTAGGCCGCGTGGACTTCATATCCCAGGGTGACTGATATCGCCCCTTCGTTACCGGACAAGAAGATCTTCAGCGTTTGGATGCCCTCTCGCTCCTCGGATATTTCATGGCCGGCGAATCTCATCGCCAGATGGCGGCCGCGCTCCGAAGCGATGGCAAGACAAGGTTCGCTGTAGCTTCGGCCGGTCCAACAGCCGTACTCTTCTCGTTCCAGCAGCGTATCGTAATCGAAAGAGCTGTGGAACGAAGCCTCCGGAAGATCGGCCAAATCCTCGGCGGCGAGGGCTTTGCCCCAATACAGGTTTTGCAGGTAATCCCCCGCGCGGAAGACGTAAGACATGCTAGCGGTGCGAATATGAAACAACCGAGTCGCCGGGTCGTGGGAGATCATGTTACGCGCCTGCCTTTTCAAGACGGATGCCGATTCGGCCAATTTCGGGAGCCGGCTCTTCGTCATGATACAGCTTGATCGTATTTTCACCCTGCCGGAGTCGGATTTTCACCTCTTTGGTGCCGACGATGTCCCAACGGGAAGGACCCCAGCCGCCGCTGTTGAACAACACCGACCGCAGCGGTGCCGCACCGTTGACCGCAATGAGCAGGGCACGGTTCTCGCCCGAATAATAATCAATACTCAACATATAATCGCCGTCCTTCTCTGCCAGCACGCGCTCGAATGCGATCGCACCGCCATTGCCGATGCCTACCGCTTTCATAGGGCCGTCCGGCAAATCGGCGCGGGACAACACTGCCCCGCCGGACAATACGCCCGCCTCTGCCGGATAATACGCTTCTTCATTGGGCGCGTAATCGATCACCTTCATGCGGTCGATCGCAGGCGCAACCTCTTGCGCGCCGACTTTGCGCAGAACGATCGTGTTCTCGCCCTGCTTCAGCGTTATCGCGAGATCCGCCGTCCGCACCACTCGATGGCCACCGGAAGATTCGAGCGCAAGGTGCTTCGGCTCTTCCCCGTTAACGGCAACTTGCAATCGGCTCGGCAGCTCCGACAAGTAGAATAAGCGCAACGTGTGCCGCCCATCCCGTTCGGCGGTGACACGCTCAAAGCTCAGTTCCCCCGAACCGCCCAGGCTTACAACGCTGCCGTCCGCTGCATTCTCGCAGGCGATCCGGTCCGCGCTGCCGCGCAGCAAAGCCTCACGGGAGGAGTAGACCCGGCAACGGTCGTCCATATAGCTGCCGCATACGCCCGTTTTAAGCGGGGCTTTGCCGTCGCTGATGTACATCGCGAAACCGCCGTTTTCAAGCAGGGGGACAAGCACGTTGTCCTTGTTGGTCATGATCCGCGTTTCTTTATGCACGATGTCGCCGTTGGCGCCGTCCCTGTATAGATCAACGGCATAGTGCCCTTCCGGCAGGAAGTCGAGCGGAATTGTCATCGCCCGGGACGACGTCGCGATCCCGCCGATGAACCATTGCCCTTCCGCATGGCGCATCATCACCGCGTGGTCGCCAGGAAATCCGGAGAGCAGCTTGAGCCCGTCGAACCGAGCCGGCAGCCTGCGCAAGAACTCCAGGCCGATCCACGGCTCCAGATTGTAAATCGACTCGGCGATATGCTGGACCCCGGACTCGAACACCACCGCTAGGGCCAGTTGGTGGGCTTGCGTCGTGTTTCGGTTCGGGTTGGAGAAGCCGGTGACGGTATAATCCATCGGCCCGACCACGTTGCGGGTAAACGGAACGGTGCAATTATGGACGGCATGCGGCAGGCCGCTCCATTTGTAATGCTCCAGGCCCATGATGCCCTCCGCCGTCATAAGGTTCGGATACGTCCGGGCTTCGCCGGCCGGCTTGGTGCTGCCGTGGAAATTGATCATCAGCTTGTGTTCGGTCATGATGTCGGCGATCATTTGGTATTGCCACATCGTGTGCTGGGAATCGTTCATGAAGAAATCGACCTTGAGGCCCACGACGCCCCACTCGGCCCAACGGGGGATTTTCTCCATCGCTTTCTCGAGCGTATCCACGGCCTGCATGTCCGACCACAGCCAGACGTCCACGCCCCGTTCGCGGGCATAGTCGCATAAGTCCTTCACCCAGCTGTCATCCCAGCCGGCATCCACCGTAACGGCTTCGAACCCCATCGCTGCGGCAAAATCCACGTACTTTTTCTGCTCGCTGTACAATTGGGCGCCGTTTTCGAACGACCACCACGACCAGACGCTGCGGCCTGGCTTGATCCAGGAAAGATCCTCCCAATCGCAGGCGGGGTTGAGATTATAATTCAGGTTGCTGCGCACCAAAGCGTCCAGCGTATCGCAAACCATGACGACCCGCCACGGGGTAGCGGCGGGAAGCACAAGCTCCAGCGGCCCCATTTGCTCGGGAGCAAACGCCAGCTTCATCCGCCGGCCGGCGGCGCTTTGCAAGTGGCTTGAGCAATAGGCGCCGCCCGTGTTCAAAATGCCCGCTTCGGTCAGCATGACCCAATGCCCGCTTGCGCCGCGAAGCAGCGCGGGCATGCCGTAATCCCGCTCCCCGGCCGCCTGCCAATCGCAGCGGTTATAGGGGCCTTCATACGTATTCACCCAATCCTGCAGCCACAGATCGTCAAAGCCTTCGGCCATCACAAAATCGGTATATTCCCGATAAACGCGAAGCGGCTGCTCCCGTTCAAAATCAAGCCCGTACCGGAATGCCAGTCCATCGTCAAACAGACGGAAAATGACGGACAAAGCCAAGTCGTCAATGCTAAAATGCAGCGTGAGCTCGTGGGCCCGGTTATCATAAACGGCCTTTTTGCCGACGGGTAAGGAGTAGCTCTCGGAAATCGCGTTTTCTTCCGCTTTTACGAATTGAAAACCCTCGAGCCAATCCCCCAAACCGGTGGCGATCCCTAACCTGGATTCGGCAACAATCGGCTGCTCGCCCGCCGCCAAAGCATAAAAAAGGCCTCGCTTATTATCCTGGTAAACAGATAGTTTAAGTGCGTTATTAGGTGAGGCAAGTTTCCACATATGGCATGCTCCATTCCAATTGAGATGATAGTCTGTCTACTCTTTGACTCCGCCAAGCACGATGCCGGACGTAAAATACTTCTGCAAAAACGGATAGACGCACAACACCGGCAGCGTGGCCACGAACACCTGGGCGGCGCGCGAGGTCCGCTCGGACACCATGCTCAGCAGGCGCACGTCCTGCATCGTCATCAGCTTCACGTCGCGGTTGACGATAACCGTCTGCAAATAGCTTTGCAGCGGATATTTATTAGGGGTATTCATCAGAATCAACCCCTCGAACCAGGAATTCCAGTGCGTCACCACGCAAAACAAGATGAGCGTAGCCATCGCCGGCAGCGAGAGCGGGACGAACACCTTCCACAGGATTTTCCAGTGGGACGCTCCGTCGATATAGGCCGCCTCTTCGATCCCTTTGGGCAGCGCCTGAAAAAAGTTGGTCAAAATAACCAGGTTGAACACCTGCACCGCGGAAGGAATGATCAGCGCCCAGAAACTGTTGATCAAACCAGTGGCGTTGATGATCATGTACCAAGGGACGAGCCCGCCGCTGAACACCATCGTTACCACGAAGAACCACATATACAGGTTGCGGGACTTGAATTCGTTTTTCGTCTTGGAAAGCGGGTAAGCCAGCATGATCGTCAGAATCATGTTGACCGGTACCCCGATGAGAACTTTAAGGACCGAGATCGTAAACGCCCGGAAAAACTCCGGCTTCTCGATCACGAATTTGTAGGATTCGAGCGTAAAGTCGACCGGCAGCAGAAACACCTTGCCCGTGGACACCGCCGCGCTGGAGCTGAGCGACACGGCCAGCACGTTGATGAACGGAAACAGGCAGGACAACGCCAACAGGGCCAAGATCAGCACGTTGACGGCATTGAAAATTTTTCTCCCCACGTTATCCCTTCTTCTACAGTATTTTATAGCCCAGCGCCTTGTTCGCGACAAAGTATCCCGTGGTAATAAAGATAAAGGAAATTACCGCCTTAAAGAGGCCAATTGCGGTCGCCACGCTGAACTGGGCGTTTTGCATGCCGACCCGGAACACCAGCGTATCGAGGATATCGCCCGTCTTGTATACCTGGGAGCTGTACAGGTTGAAAATTTGTTCAAATCCGTTCGTGCCGGCATTGAGGATGTTTCCGAGAGCGAGCACGGACATCAACATGATCATCGGCATCAGTCCGGGAAGCGTAATGTTCCACATTTGCTTCCAGCGTCCCGCGCCGTCCATTTGGGCAGCCTCGTAAAGCGTCGGATTGATGCCTGACAAAGCGGCCAGATAAACGATGGTGCCGTAGCCGAATTCCTTCCACGTATCGGTCAGGATCATGCTGACCGGAAACCAGGTTTGGTCCCCGAGGAAATACACGGGTTTAAATCCGAAAGCCGCAATGAGTTTGTTGACGACTCCTTCCGAAGGGGAAAGGATGTCGATGAAGATGCCCGCGAGAATGATCCACGAAAGAAAATGGGGGAAGTAAATGATCGTTTGAATCCCCCTTTTCAGCCGGCGCAACCGCAGTTCGTTCAACATCAGCGTGACGACGACCGGCATCACGATCCCGAGCACGATTTTCAGAATCGAGATCACCAGCGTATTGCGGATGACTTCGGAAATGGTCGGGATGCTCAAGATGTAACGGAAATTGTCGAGCCCTACCCAATCGGAATGGAGAAAACCTTTGCTCGGAGAAAAATTTTGAAACGCCATCACAAGCCCGAACATGGGACCGTAAGCATACACCAGCACGAGAATGACGCCCGGCAGCATCATGAGATGCAGGGGGATGTTCCTTTTGAAACGCGCCATGATGAATCCTCCTCTCCTCAGGCGATCCGGGAAGGGCTCTTACCGGATACGGCACTTTCGAGCCGCATCCGGCGAAGCCCCTCCGTTCGAATGCCTGGACCGTTAGCGTGCCTATTGGCGATCGACGTACCAGGCGTTAACCTCTTGCGTAATCTGGTCGCCGCCCAGCGTCTTCCAATCGTCAACGTATTTGTCGAATTTGCCGATGTCCCCGCCCATGATGATTTCGGTGAACGTCTGCAATTGGGTTTGGGACAAGATGGCTCCCTTCTGCGTCATCGCCTCCGTCGGCGGCCCGTAGTAAGCGTCGTCCATCACTCTGCCGTTTTCGGCATATTGGTTAATGACGGCCAGCGATCCCTCGGGACCGTACATCATCTCCGTTCCCCAACCGGCCAGGTCGCCTCCGCGGAACGCCTTGATGCTGTTGTAATAACTGAGTTCTTCCGCGTTCAATGCGCTCGTGTCGTCCTGTTCCAGCGCGGCGGTCACCTTCACTTGGGCGTCCGGATTTTTCATCGGCGGCTCGGAATAAACCAACGGGTATTCAAAAATCGGATTTCCGGCGGCGTCCACGTTGTAAACCTCCGGTTCTGCCGTCGCGCCGAAGCATTTTTCCAATTGCAGGTTAAGCATTTGAATGATCGCTTCGGGGTTTTTGGCGTTTTTGCTTACCACGTAATACGTGTTAATCGGGAACGGTACCTGAACCAAGGTGCCGCCGTCCTCTTTGCCGACCAAAGCGTACGGCGTCCATTCCATCTCCGGATGGGCCGTTTTAGCTTCGGACAACCAGCCCATGTTCCAGAACAGGCCATAAAACATGCCGATTTTATTGGCGCTGGCATCCGCGCTCACCTTGAAGGAATCCTTCACGCCGAATTCAGGATCGATGTAGCCGCTGGCAAACAATTTCTGTAAATTTAACAGCCCCTCTTTGACTTCGGGTTGAATATTGCCCGATTCCAACTGGCCGGCTTCATTTTTGACCCAAATGTTCGGGTATGCGCCATATCCGTTGAAATACCCCTCCAGGGAAGCGAACATCCCCCATAAATCCTTGTTCAGGCCAAGCCCGAACGTATCGTTGGCTTGGTTGCCGTCAGGATCGTTCTTGGTAAATGCTTCGGCGATTTTATTGACGTCCTCGATCGTTTTGGGCGCCTCCAGGTTCAGCTTCTTAAGCCAATCGGTGCGGATCCACAGCACGTTGGCCTGCCCAAGTCCGGAAGCCATCTTCGGAATCGCCAGCAGCTTTCCGTCAAACTTCGCCGACGCCAACGCGTTCCCGCCATCCTGGCTCAGGACGTCTTTCGTGTAGTCGCTCGCCTGCTCGTCGAAAATGGCCGTGAGATCGGCCAATTGGCCGTCGGTCGCAAGCTGCTTAAGCTGCGAGGCGTTCACCTGGAAAATGTCCGGCAAATCGTTGGAGGCGATCGAAATGTTCAGCTTTTGCTCGTATTGGGCGATCGGAACCATCCACTCGTAATTCAGCTTGATGCCGAGATCCGACTCGTATAACCGGGTCCACACGTTATTGTCCAGAGTATCGGAGCCCTCGAACTTCAAATCGTCCGGGACCGGCCTCACCGCTGTAACCATAATCATTTCATCGGAATTTTGTCCCGCTTCTTCCGTCGCTTGCGGCGAGTTGTTCGTCTCGCTTTTTGCGCAACCGGCAAGCAAAGAGAGAAGCACCGCCGCCGCCGCGAACAGCGAAAGAAGAGATTTCATCTTTTTCATTGCCCTACACCACCCTTTTTTGTTATGCCTATCCTTCGCTTTAAGTGTAGTTCAGCCTGCGGCACGCTGAATATAATAAGATCTCTACCTTTCTTGTCTTCTCTCAACCAAAATGAATCCGCTTGCATTCATGGAATTAGTCCGTAAGATTCGGAGCAAATCGAGCGCGGTATTCATTGGGCGTTACCCCTTTTTGCTTTTTGAATACCCGGGTAAAATAAGCCGCCGAATCGTATCCCGATTCTTTGGCGATCTGATGGATCTTGAATTCGGTATCCCGCAGCAGGCGTTCGGCATATTCGATCCTTTGGCGGGTGATATCGTCGGCTAAATTGCTGCCGGTCGTCTGTTTGTATAACCGCGACATGTACACGGGGTTGATGTAAAACCGTTCGGCGAGCGCTGCCAACGAAAGGTCCTCAGCCAAATGCCCGGAGATATAATGCTTGACCTTGGCGACGAAGTTTTTGCTGTGCGTCGCCTGCTTCTTTTGGCGGAGTTCGAAGATCCGCCCCGCCAGCTTGACGATGCTGTTCTCCATGGAGCTTTTGTCGCGGAAACGGGTAAACAGCTCGAACAGGTCCTGGTCGGCCAGCAGCTCTTTGGACAGCTTGTAGGCGCTGATATAGGACATCAGCATGCCGGTGAGAGCGTGGTACAGTTCCAGGTTGTTCAGCAGCGCATCCCTCGGGCCTTCGTCCTCGTTCAGCAGCTCGCTCAAGGTTCGGTAAAACAGCGTGTCCTCCTCTTCTTCAAGGCAGCTCCGCAGCAAGGACAACCGTTTCTTCCGCCCCGCCTCCCGCTCCGGCCGCTCGGGCTCTTCGCCTTTCCGTTCCAAATAGAAGCGGGAATTTGCCAGAACGAGTTCGTCTTCGTTAACGGTGATTTGGTTCAGGATCAGTTTGATGGCGCCGAATCGCCCGGGGAGGTCTCGCCATTCGACATAATCGTCGTAGATGACGGAGACGGAAGCGCCCAATGCCTCCAGGCAATGCGCCTGCACGATTTCCAAGGTTTCTTTCAGATACAGCAGGTTTTGCCCCTCCCCGTTCGGTTGGAGCACCCAGATCATGTGCTTGCCTTCGAAGGTCGCCTCGTAGCCGGTAAATACGTCCGCAAGATACTTTTGAAACACTGCCTTGATCTGCAAAAAAAGATGAAGCTGGCCGTGCGACGTGCCGCGCAACGATATTCTATCGAGGCGCAGCGCGACTAGTATGGCCTGCTCGTCCGGGTTCAGGTGGATCCGGTATTTGCCGAAGTCGCGCAGATACTCTTCCGCCGGCTCGCCCTCCAGCAGCTTCAGCAGGCATGCGCTCTGCAGCATGGGAAGCGCCGAAGCGATGTAATCCTCGTTCTCCTTGATAAATTCCTGGGCCTGCCGCTCCCGTCGGATCTCCCGAAGGCAGCGGTTTACGGCTTCGACGATTGCCTCCTCGCCTTCGCTTTTGAGTACGTACCCTACCGCATGGTTTTGAATCGCCTGGTAAGCATACGTAAATTCGCTGTGCGCTGTAAGAAAAACCAGCTTGCAATAAGGCCATTGCCGCTGGATTTCCTTCTGCAGTTCCAGGCCGCTTGTGCCCGGCATGCGTATATCGCTCAACACGATGTCCATGCGGGTCCGGCTTAGCAGATCCAGAGCCTTGTCTCCCGAAGCAGCGCTGTAGACATCAAGCTCTTCATTTTCCTGAAAAAGATCAACTAAGCCGTCCAGAATAAACGGTTCGTCGTCGACGACCAGCAATTTATACATGTTCGGTCCCACCTATCGTTAACGTGATTTTCAAACCGCCTAACCCACTCCGCTCCACGCTTATACCGCTAGTTTCGCCGAAGAGAAGCCGCAGCCGTTTGTGGATGTTGACGATGCCACTCACCTCGCCGAAAGGCTGCTTCAAGCTGTGCCGGATCGCTTCGATCTCCGCTTCGGAAATATCCCCGTTGTCCTCTACGGATACGGTCAACTTTCCGTTCTCGTCGGCAAAGTCCACCTGGATAATCCCTTCCTCCGCCAGACTGCTGATTCCGTGCTCAAACACGTTCTCGACCAGCGGCTGTAGAATCAGGCGTGGTACAAGCTTATTCGCGGCGGAAGGCGGAACTTCGCCAAAACGGATCCGGATTCTCTCGCCGAACCGCATTTTTTGGATGTCGGCATACACGCGGGAATGCCCTACCTCTTCGGCCAAGCGGACATCGTCGGACTCCCGCTGGGTCATGAATTGATAATATTTGGCCAAATACTCCGTAAAGCGTTTAACGCTTTCGGTATCGTTTAATCTCGCCATATTGCGGATCACGAAAAAGCTGTTGTACAGGAAATGCGGATTGATCTGCGACTGCAGCTGCTTCAGTTCCGCGCTTTGCGCCAGTATCTTCTGCTCGTAAACCTGCTCCAGAAGCCCCTTGAT
The DNA here is from genome assembly GCF_014947195.2 of Paenibacillus rhizolycopersici. Lineage (NCBI taxonomy): Bacteria > Bacillati > Bacillota > Bacilli > Caryophanales > Paenibacillaceae > Paenibacillus > Paenibacillus rhizolycopersici. The sequence continues at coordinate 121,454 of NZ_JADCNN020000012.1, forward strand.
TTTAGCGACCATCGCGTTAAAGGAACGGTAGATATAGCGGAACTCATCGTTTTTCCGATGCTCTAACCGCAAGCTCAAATTGCCCCGCTCCACCTCATTGAAGGCCGACACCAGCTTGCCCAGCGGCCGCTTGATCAGATTGGCGGTCAGGTATGTCAGAATAAACACGGTCAAAATCACCGCCAAGCTGAAAAAAATAAAATAACGACGCAGTTCCCTCAGTTGAGGGTTAATTTCTCCCTCGGGCAGATAGGCCGCTAGGCTTAACCCCTGGTATTCCGAATCCTGGTTCACGATCCAGGCCGTCCGCCCGCCGGCGTTTACTATGAGCGGATCGGCGTTCGCCTTTTGCCGCACCAGGCTTTTCAAATCGATGTGATGGTCTGGATCGGACTCCCTTGCGTAAGTCGCATAAGTATGATAGGCGTCGTATACAATCGCCTGCTCGGCACCCGCAATCCCGGCCAGTTCGTTCCGGATCCGGCTTGAGGACAGCTCAACGATCAACAGATAGGTGAAATTGGGTTTTCCCGCCGCGGCGCCGGGATTCGGCAGAACATAAAACAAGCGGTCCTCCCATACGGTAAAGTGCCATCCGTTTTGCCTCTGCGACGCCGCGTAAATTTGCAACGGAATCCCCGCATCCGAGGACAGATCGCCGGACGAATCTAAAACGCGATTCAGGCCCGGAATATAAGTAACGATCCTTAGGATATAACTGCTGCTGTCCTGCAAATTTTCCATGCGGCGGATATAACGGTTCATCGAGACGGTCTTCTGAAAATTGTCCATGATCATCCCGGAATTCGCCAGTGCCAACAAATCCTCGTCTGCCAAAACCGCATATGAAAGCGTCTTCACCTTATCCAATTCGTTTTCCACTTTGTTGAAGCCGTGTTTGGCAGCCGTTCCAAAAGCCTCTACCGTCGTATTGTCCAGCAAACGGATTTGCCAGTTGTAGAGCGTCACACCGATTGTGCAAATCGGCATGATCGCAAGCAAAAATGCAGCCACGAACCGCGTAAACACCGAGCCTTGAAGCCTTATTAAGCGTCTCATAACCCATCCCTTTCCCGGTTTGCTATTCAATATGAAAACGCTCCATCCAGGCGGATGTACCCGAAAGGAGCGCTATTTCAATAACCGAATAACCCCTTCAGCAAAAACCACACCACCGGCACCAATAACGCCGGCAGCATGTTTAAGGTCTTCGCTTCGATGATCTTCAAAATCGATAATCCCGAGCTCGCAATCAATACGCCGCCGACAATCGAAATTTCGGTTAGCAGAGGGGCTGTCAGGAAGGGTGCCAGGTAATCCGCACTCAGGTAAATCGCTCCCTGCCAAACGAACAGGACCACGGCGGTCAGCGCGATCCCGATGCCGTAAGTGGAAGCCAACACCATAGAGGTCACAAGATCCAAGGTAGCGTTCATGTACAGGTAGGTGTGATTCCCGTGAATCGCACTTTCGATCGGACCTAAGATCGACAAGGTGCCGATGCAGAATAGTAGAATGCCCGTGGACAACCCTTGTCCGAGATTTGACGTAGAGAAGCGCCCGACCAACCTTTGGAAACGGCCGTCGATATCCAGCGCCGTTCCGATCAAGCTCCCCACCGCCAGGCTGATAATAAACAGCACGGGAAATGAGCTGTCCTTCATATGGGTTACCGCGGCGTTAATCCCCAGCAATGTTGCGGCCAAGCCGATCGCAGTAAATAGCACGGTCTGGTACTTTTCCTTCAGGCCTTTCTTAAAAATGCTTCCTAGCACGCTGCCCGCCAAAATCGCCGCGGTGTTCACCAATGTCCCGATCATTTTTCTGCTCCCATCCGTACATGTTCTTAGTCAAGGTAATGATAGCGCAATGCTGATTACCCGTCTAGCAAAGTCAGTGGTTCACGCCCAGCAGCAGATCCACGTCCACGGTGATTTCCAGTGCGTCCCGGTTCGTGAACGCCGCGATATGCGCTTGCTCCGCGGACCAGGCGAGTGGACTCATGCGCACCAAGTCGCGGAGTTGCTCGGTCTCAAGCCGCTGCCGATACTGCAGATGCACCACCTCCATCTCAGGGAAATGCTGGCGGAACAACGTCACGATTTTGGCGTTGGAATAGTTCGTTATTTTGCTGCCGCTGTACAGTGCCTCCCGCAGTTCACGCAAGTATCCGGTGCCCGGAACGACTTTCATGACAACGCCTTCGGGTACAAGAATTCGTCTGAATTCCTGATAATTGGCTGGAGATAGCAGGTTTAATACCACTTGGGCCGATTGATCCCGTAGAGGCGCTTGGGCCAAATCCGAGACAAGCCAGAGTCCATCCGCATAATGCCGGGCAGCCATCCGGATACCTTCTTTGGACAAATCGATCCCGACGCCAACCCAATTCGATGGTTCGAACCGACGTAAAATTTCCTGTAAATGCGAGCCTTCTCCACACCCCATGTCGACCATCAGGTCGGCAGATGCATGGTCACCCACGCGGCCAGCCAAGATTCGGACGATCGCCTCATGCAAAGGCGCGTATAAGCGGCTCCCCGTAATGATGCTCCGCCTAGCGGCGAAGAGCTTCTTGTCGTAATGGCCTGGGGTTGGACGCGTCGTCCGATTCAAATTCAAATAGCCTTGTTTCGCCATATCAAAGGTGTGTCCTAGAGAACAGGCCAGACTTTGCGGGTCAACCGCATCCATTTGCCCCCCGCATACCGGGCATTTTAAGATGGAGATATATTTTCGCACGGAACTCGCGCTGTTAAATGGTTGATTCATCTCATCGCTTCCTTTCCTCTACCAAAACCGAAACAGCCAGACAGCTGCCTCGCGGATCAGAGTAAAAGGGAAGGTTGCACCATACATAACCATGGAGAGTCTGATGAGCATGCCTAAATAAGCCCAAATGAGCGTAAAAAAAGAAAGGCGGCAGGGCCACCTTCCTTCATGCAACTTTTCGCGATATATCCCATGAAGAGTCATGAAAAATGGGCAGACTGATCCCGTTTACCCTGTTCCGGCGAACAGAGTCTTTGAACATATGAAGTTACTTGTTCAAAGCGGAATAACGCAGTCTGATATAATGCACCATTTTTACCTAACCCTCCCAAAGTTTGTCCGTGAATGCACTCTAATTATAATCGAACTCCCGTTCAAATAAAAGATCAAGCATCCTTGGCAGATCCTCTCTTTATCGATCGGCGATTGTTTTGTTATACTGATAACAAATCAACGATGAACGGGGGTCTAGCCATGAACGATCAAGATCAAGATATGCTGGCCGTGCTGAAGGCCCTCTCGAACGAGACTAGGCTCAACATCCTATGCTGGCTTCGAGAGTCGGAGAAATGGGAATACGAACTGCCGGATGTCCTCAAAGAGGAGTTCCCAGGCAGCGCATGCGTAGGCTCCATTCAAGCAAAGTCAGGGTTAGCGCAATCTGTAATTTCTTCGTACCTAGCCAGCATGCAAAAAAGCGGGTTGTTAGAATCCCGCCGATATGGGCAATATACGTATTATCGTCTTAATGATGCGAGAATAGACGCCTTTTTGGAGCAGTTCGCCGGCAAGCTGAAATCAAAAAGGAATTAGGAAAATTTTTCAATCTCCCTTGCTTATTCATAAGTTAATCTATATATTTAGATATATGTATAAAATAAATAATCGTGAAGAGGAGAGAATACCATGTCCATTTCCAAAACGGCTGCTTCCCTATTTAAACCCTTTGAAGGCGGCGGACTAAAGCTTGCCAATCGGGTTGTCATGGCTCCCATGACCCGAACCTTCTCGCCTGACGGTGTACCCGGACCCGACGTGGCCGGCTATTACCGCCGCAGAGCGGAGAACGGCGTCGGACTGATCATTACAGAAGGCACAGTGATTAACCACCCGGCGGCTCCTGCCGATCGGAACGTGCCGCACTTCTATGGAGAAGAAGCGTTAGCCGGATGGGAACGAGTTGTCCGCGAAGTGCATGAAGCTGGTGGCAAAATCGCTCCGCAAATCTGGCATACCGGTACGGCTCGCCAACGGGAGACGTTCCCCGAATCGAATGTCGATCCCATCGGCCCATCCGGTCTCAGCTTGACTGGCGAGCCGGTCTCCGAACCGTTGACGAAGCAGGAGATCCGCGAGCTGGTTCAGGCCTATGCTCAATCCGCTGCAGACGCGAAACGTCTTGGCTTTGACGCCGTCGAAATCCACGGAGCCCACGGCTATTTGATTGACCAATTCTTCTGGGAGGTCACCAATAAACGGACCGATGAGTACGGCGGCGACCTTGTAGGACGCACCCGCTTTGGTGTTGAGGTTATCGAAGCGGTCCGGGCTGCAGTTGGGCCGGAATTCCCGATTATTTTCCGTTTCTCGCAATGGAAGCCTGCTGACTACAACGCCAAGCTGGCCGCTAGCTCCGAGGAGCTGGAGCGCTTCTTGGCTCCACTTAGCGCCGCCGGCGTCGATATTTTCCACGCCTCCACACGTCGTTTCTGGGAACCGGAGTTCGCGGGTTCGGAGCTGAACTTGGCCGGCTGGACGCGCAAACTAACTGGTAAACCTACCATCACTGTCGGTTCCGTCGGCTTGAACTCCGAATTCACCAGCTTGTTCGAGTCAGGCAAAGGCGGAGAAACAACCGGGATTGAGCAGCTGATCGAGCGCCTTGAACGCGGCGAGTTCGACCTCGTTGCCGTCGGTCGTGCGCTGTTAACCGACCCGGCTTGGGCAGCTAAGATTCGCGACGGCCGTATGGAAGAACTGCAGCCGTTCACGAAGGAATCCCTCGCCACATTGAGCTGAGGGACTGATATAAAATCTTCTTGACAATAGGAAGCCCTCTTCGAAACGTTCGAAGAGGGCTTAATTATTATTAAATATGACACTTAGTTGTCATATTCACTCCCGTATAGTTGATCCTGCAAACCCAATCAAGATCAACCATGGAGGAGAGATACTCATGCAAAGTTTGAATTCAAAAGTCGTCATCATAACCGGAGCTTCCAGCGGCATCGGCAAAGCCACCGCTCAATTACTGGCTGATCAAGGAAACAAGATCGTGCTAGCCGCCCGTCGGGAGGAGCGTCTGCAGGCTTTGGCGGCCGAAATTGCCGAAACCGGAGGAGAAGCCGTTTTTTTGAAAACCGATGTCGCCTCTTATGCCTCGATGCAGGAACTGGCTCGATTCACGATGAATCGATACGGACGAATTGACGTGCTGGTAAATAACGCCGGGATCATGCCGCTCTCGATGTTGAATGAGCTGAAGGTCGACGAATGGGACCAAATGATCGATGTCAACATCAAAGGGGGACTATATGGCATCGCCGCGGTGCTTCCCGTGATGCGGCAGCAGCAGTCCGGCCATATCGTACATGTGTCTTCCGTCGCCGGATATCAGGTTTCGCCGACTTCTTCCGTTTACAGCGCGACGAAAATGGCGGTAAGAGCCATCGCCGAAGGACTACGCCAGGAAGAATCTCCGGCTTCCCGCATCCGTTCGACCCTCATTTCTCCGGGCCTTACGGATACGGAGCTGACAGAAGGCATCACGACCCCCGAAATCAAAGCGATGGTCGGACAGATGAACCAGGTAGCCATCTCGCCGGATAGCATTGCACGAGCAATCGCTTTTGCGGTCAACGAGCCCGAGGACACAGGAGTCAACGAGATCCTTATCCGCCCGACCGTACAACCGTCATAATCGAGATTGTCCATTCCGGGTTTCGCATCAAGGCCTTTTCGGTTTTCTCTGAAAAGGCCTTTTGGCTTGCGCAGCTTATTCTCATTTCGATCCCCGCAAAATCCCCTCGATCTCGTTCATTTGCGCCGAGGTCAGCGGACCAAATGAGATTGCCTTCGCCGCTTCCTCAACCTGTTTGACGTTCTTCAGCCCCGGGATCGGGAGCGTGCGCGCACTTTTTCCCCAAATCCAGGCCAGTGCCCCCTGCACGAGACTTCGACCGCCGGACGTTAGGATCTCGCGAACCGCGTCCAGCTTTGCCAAGTATTCGGCTCTGGGTTTGCCGTCCTTAAAGTACAGGACCCACTCATGGCTGCTGCCGCGCACATCCTCGGCCGGCAAGCTTGACGAAGCCGTAAACTTGCCGCTTAGTAGCCCCATCGCCAGCGGAGAATTATTGATGCTGCTCAGACCATGCCGCTCGCACAAATCTACCATGGCACTGTCATCGGATAGCACATTGAAAGGGTGCTGAATGGCGGCGCCGGAGGATCGCAAGGCAAACTGCTCCGCGCATGCCGTGTTTCCGGTACTCCATCCGTATTCGCGAATAAGACCCTCCTGCTTTAACCGCTCCAGCGCATCGATGGCCGAGTCAAGCTGCTCGGTGGAGAACTCGCCGGGGTGAATCTGGTACAGATCGATATAGTCGGTGGCAAGGCGCTGTAAGGAGGCTTGGCAAGCAGTACGGATATACTCCGGGGATACGTCGATTTTCGTATACACATTGCCGCTTGCAGAATCATACGTAAAGCCGAATTTCGTGGCGATCACCGCATCCTGGCGCCGTCCGCGCAGCACTTGTCCGATGATCTCCTCGCTATGGCCGGTTCCGTATACATCCGCCGTATCGAGGAAATTAATCCCTAGTTCTAATGCCGTTTCAATTGCCCGCATCGACTCCGTATCATCAACCTCACCCCAACCATCCGGCAAGCCGTCCAGCCAAAACGGCCCCCCGATCGCCCAACCCCCAAAACCTAGCGGACTGACTTGTAGCGGCGTGGAACCTAAAGTTTTCTTCTCCATATTCCATTCCTCCATATTCCTTGTTATTTACATTCTCAGTATAATAAAGGTAATCGGTTCTTTTTAGAGCCATTTCTCATCTAATTTGAGGAACCAATTTAGAAAAGGGAGAATAACGTCATGTTTGGAATTCGGTTAGACCCCGCCTCGTACATGTCGATTACGGCTCAACTCTGCCAGCAGGTCCGGCAAAACATCGAAAAGGGCGAGTTCAGCGAAGGACTGCGGCTTCCGCCCACCCGAAAGCTGGCCGCGGAATTCGGTATAGCCCGGAACGTGGTCATCGATGCTTATGAACAATTAATCGCAGAGGGATACCTTATCGGCCAAGCGGGCTCCGGAACCTATGTGGCCGGGGGAATTCAGCAAAGCCCTGCGGGCGCTGCCGATGAAAAACAGTTGGATGTGGAAGGGCTGACGGAGGATTCCACTCCCCCGCTTCCTGAAGGTCTCATCGATTTCGAGATCGGAACGCCGGATTTACGCCAGTTTCCCCGGCAGCTTTGGGCGAAATATCTGAAGGAAGCGGCGGAAATAATGCCGTCCGCTTCCTTCGATTACGGTGATATCCGTGGAGAGAAAACCCTACGCCTAGAGATTTCCGCCTACCTTCACCGAACGAGAGGCATTCGCTGCCATCCGGCCCAAATCATGATCGTATCGGGCTCCTCCGAAGGATTTGCCCTAATCGCCCAAGCGCTGCGGGATTCATTTGACGGCGTGTATCTGGAAGATCCGACAATTGAGTTCACACAGCATATTTTTCGGAGGGCCGGCTATCGGATCTCGCCGGTCGCCGTTGACGGCACCGGGATGAAGCTGCACGAACTTCCCGCATGGGAACCGGGACATCTCATGCTGCTGACGCCCTCCCACCAGTTCCCGGGCGGCGGCATCTTGTCGATTCAACGACGGCAACAAGCGGTCCGGCTCGCAGAGGAAGCCGGAGCTTATCTCATCGAGGATGACTATGACGGGGATTTCCGTCTGAAAGGTGTCCCCATCCCGCCTCTGCAAGCCTTAAGCCCAGATCGCGTGATCTACGTGGGAACATTCAGCAAAACGTTGGCCCCAGGGTTGCGTCTTGGCTTTCTGGTCCTCCCACGTCATCTCGTGAAGCCTGTGGCCGATTTGCGGGAAAGCCTGAATCTTCGCACCCCCTCGATTCCCCAAGTTGCCTTGGCGAGGTTCATGCAGGATGGCCGGTTGGACCGACATATCCACAAAATGAAGAAACTCTACCGCCAGCGGCGGCAACTGTTGATCGAGACCTTGAAACAACATTTCGGCGATCATGTGCTTGTCCAAGATGACGAAGCCGGAATGCATCTGCAAGTCCAGATCGCCGGGCTTCCCGCCGGAATCGATTGGTCCAAAGCCCAAGCTCACGGCATACGCGTTTACAGTGTCGAGGACTACTGCCTGGTCAAAGGAAATTACACGCGGCATATCCTGCTCGGCTATGGCAACCTCCCCGAAGAGAATATCGAACCGGGGATCGCGCGGTTAAGAAGGTTTATAGAAGAAACGGCAGCCGGAGCGCCCTGATCATACGGGATAATCATGCAAAGAGGCCGGACAGCAGGTTTTAATCCGCCGCCCGACCCATCCCCTGTTTATTGTTTAGTCGCATGGATGTAGCTGTACAAAATCGCTCACTACCTGGCTAAACTCCCGTGGCGTCTCCACATGGTTCATATGCCCACCCTGCTTAAACGTATAGAGCTGTGATCCAGGAATCTTCTCCGCCAGTTCCGCTGCCCAGCGTGGGCCGCAGTTAAAGTCGTATTCGCCAACCAGGATCAGCGTTGGGATACGCACCGTATCTAGAAGGTTCCTAACGTCCCACGTATACGGCTTCCGATTTGGATCAACGCTAAAATCAATAGCCGCCTTCCACTCCTCTGCTTCTTGCGGAAGGTTCCAGTAATCGCCGAAGAATGCCGGTAACAACCGCTGCAGCACGGTCAGCGTCGATTCTCTGTCTTGGGCAGCTCCAGTGATCAGGTCCATCCAAGCTCGCTTTGCTTCCTGCGCTTCGGATCGATCCGTCCAGCGCTCGGCATAAAGCTCGATTTGCCGAACCTGCTCCATCCCGAGCTCGGGTCCCATACACGGAGCACTGCTATAAAGGATTAACCCTCCCAGCTCCTTCGGATAATCGAGCGCATATTGAAGTCCCACAAACCCTCCATGCGAATGTCCCAAGAAATAAGGGTTCTGGGCTCCAAGGTGCTGCGCCACTTGATGAGCATAATAAGCATACCGCGGCATGCTGTAATCACCGTCCGGCAATGCGCCGGAATTCCCCGTGCCTACCGGCTCGATATAAACCATGGTCATCATTTGTTCAAGCTGCGGCATGCGCATATAACTCCAATGAAAACCCGGTCCTCCGGAATGAACCAAACAGAACGGCCCACGGCCGGCAACGTGGAAGCTTTGCTCCACCCCGTTGATCAAGATTCTGTGCTTGCTTAAAGGTATTGTCATCGCGAGAATCCCTCTTTTCTGGGTTTATCCTAAACCAGGAAAGGATATATTGTATTTCTTCGAAACCTGGATCAGCTGTTGAATACTCTCGGGAGTAGGTGGTTCTATGCGAACCTCCATTCCCTCCTCGTAAGGAACGCCCAATTCCTTCACAAAGGAATCAAATCCCGCAGGATAAGCGGTGACTAGAAAACGAGTTTGGGTAGACTTCGCCTTAAAAGTATGAGGAACCCCGCGAGGAGCAAAAACATAATCCCCGCTTTGAACCCGAAGCGTTTGATCGCCAAGGATCATCTCCAGCTCTCCCTCCAACACGTAGAAAGATTCATCCTCATCCCCATGGATATGAAGGGGCGGACCCTCATTTTCCTTCGCTGCACAATGCACCACGCAAAATTCTCCGTTGGTGTCTTCCCCGCTAACCAATATGGAATTGATGTCGGTAAAGAACAAGAACGTATTCTCCTTGTTGATATTCCGCTGCATCATACCTGCCTTGCTACGGTTACTCCTCATGTGCTAGTCACCTCTTAGTTGGATTGAATGCTAAGTACCTGCGCAGGTATTTTAGATCGTTCGTTCTCATATTAAAAACCAATCTCCCATTTGTCAACACTTTTAACGTAAAATTTACAATTCCGAAAGATTCTTTTACCGTTCGTTCTCATATGATAAAATGAGTTTGAAAGGGTGACATGTTATGGCGCGTAGTAAGGAATTTGAGGAAAGTGAAGTCCTCCTGAAGGCCATGTATCTATTCTGGGAACAGGGATATGAGAAGACTTCGCTTCAGGATCTGGTTGAGCATATGGGGATACATCGCAGAAGCTTGTACGACACCTTCGGCGACAAACACACGCTCTTTATCAAAACGATGGAACAATATGCAAAGTATGCGAACGCTACGATAAAGGCCGAAGCCCAACGCGGTCGCACGGCGAAAGAATCCATCCGTCTCATCTTTGACTATCTAATTGAAACCAACGGTGAGCAGCCTCTTGGTTGTTTCTTTGTGAACTCTGCGACCGAGCTGGCTTACAGAGATCCGGCTGTAAACGAATTGACGAGCGAGGGATTTAACAAGGGAGAGCAATTGCTCGTAGAGCTTCTTCAACAGGGGCGGCAAAAAGGGGAAATTTCGGCTGATCTGGATCCGTACCAGCTTGCATCAAGCTTGTATACGACAATGATTGGTCTCCGAGTCCTAAAACGTACATCCGCCGATAAAAAGAAATTGCATCAAATCGCAGAAGTCTCGATGGCCATGCTCGATAAGTAAGACGTATAAGCAAAGTGTTAAGCCCGCAAACGAATCGCTTGCGGGCTTGGCTATTAGCAGGCCGAATCAGGCCATTTCGATTCGAATCGCTTGCATCTGGGCTTCGATACACAAAGCCGCCGCTTTAAAAGCATGCTCCTGCGTCATCGCAGTTTCCGTTCCGTTTAGGATATCTAAAATCAATGCGCCGAAATAAGGGTATCCCACTTTCCCGGAGCAGTCATAATGGAATTCGCCTTCATGATTGACCAAATAAAGATGATTGCCGGACGGCTCCCGGGCGATGTCGATATATTTGCGGATTTCGATATATCCTTCCGTCCCCAGGATCAGGGTTCGGCCGTCGCCCCACGTGCCCAATCCGTCCGGAGTCAGCCAATCCACCCGGAAGTAGAAGGTGGCCCCGTTGTCTGCTACCAGCGTAGCATCGCCAAAGTCCTCAAACCTGGGGTAGTCCTTGAACTTGTAATTGGCCACCTTGCTATGCAGCACCTTCGCGTCTTTAGCGCCCGCGTAATGCAGGAATTGCTCGATCTGGTGGGACCCGATATCGCATAAGATTCCGCCATAACAGTCGGGGTCGAAGAACCAATCCGGCCGGGACTTGGGATTGGCGCGATGGGGTCCCGTACCGATCACCTGTACAACGCGGCCGATAGCCCCCTCCTCGATCAATTGGCCGGCAAACACGGCACTCTCCACGTGCAGGCGTTCACCGTAGTAGATTCCCCATTTCTGCCCGGTCTCTTCCGTTTTCTGGCGCGCCTGATCAACCTGCTCTAACGTGGTAAACGCCGGTTTATCCGCAAAATAATGCTTGCCGTGTTCCATCGTCCGAAGCCCCAACGCACAGCGCTCGGAAGGAATGCAGGCCGCGGCGATCAGCTTAATCTGCGGATCCCCCATTATCTCCTCCTCGGACGTGGCCACTTTCGCTTGCGGAAAGGTTTCGACGAATCGCTTCACTTTCTCCGGATCCGGATCATACACCGCCGTCAGCTCGGCTCCAGCCTCGATTAACCCGTTACACATCCCGTAGATATGTCCATGGTCCAAACCGATAGCTGCGAAGTGAAATTCGCCTTCGCCCACCACCGGGTGGGGTTTCCCTTTTGGCGCGTAATTCATGCCGTCCTGTTTCTTCGTCATAACGTCAGCCCCTTTCCCATCCTCAGCTGTTGCCTCCCGAGGTGATCGTATTGTCGCTGAAGTTCTCCACGCTGGTCTTCTTCTCGTAAAAAGAAGTCGCGTTCTGCAAAATCCCCTGCCGCGTATAGAATGGACTCTCCGGACCTAGAGGCAGCTTCACCGATTGACCGGTGCTGGCGGATTGATAAATCGCCGTAATGAGTTCCAGCGTTCTTCGTCCTTGAATGCCATCTACCAGTGCGGACGAGCCCTGTTCGATCGCGTTCAGGACGTCCTGAATTTGACCGCGATGGCCTTCATGGGAAAGCTCAGGCTGCTCATCGTAGACTTTCTGGATCTTGGCTTCCAGCTCCTCGTCCTGCTCCGGGAATCCGTTGGCTTTCGACGAAGAGGCCGCCACTTTCCAAGGCGCGGACACGCGCGCGTGCTTCCCTTGGAAGATTAATTGCTGCTCCTGACCGTGATGCACGACGGAGCTGGTGAGTTGGGCTAGCGCCCCGTTCTCGTAGCGGGCGATGGCAATGGAGATGTCCTCCACCTCGGCATTGTCATGGGAAGTGTTGCTCATCACCGCGGTGATTTCGGCGGGCATGCCGTTCATCCACTGAAAGAGATCGATATGGTGCACCGCATGGTTGAGCGTGCAGCCGCCGCCTTCCTTCTCCCAGGTTCCTCTCCACCATAGATCATAGTAGCTATGGCCCCTCCACCAGTAAGAATCAATTTGCGCGTGCACGATTGGCCCCATTAGCTTCGTATCCAAGACATGCTTCAGCTTCATCATGGGGCTTGTAAACCGGTTTTGGGCTACGACAGACAAAATTTTGCCGTTACGCTCCGCCGCTTCGTTCATCCGGTCGCATTCCTCCAGCGAGGAAGCCATCGGCTTCTCGACAATCACGTGTTTGCCCGCATCCAAAAAGGCGATCGCCGTGTCTGCGTGGGTATACGGAGGAGTACACACGGATACCAGGTCAATGTCGCTCCGTTGGAGCAGTTCCGTGTAGTCGGCGAATACCTCCGCATCCAACTGGAATTGATCCGCTTTTTGCCGCGCCTTCTCCGGGTAAATATCACAGAGCGCTACGATACGGCACTGCTCGGGAAACTGCAGATACGCTTGAATATGGGCCGGGGATATAGCTCCGGCGCCAATGATCGCTACATGAATCATTCGGGTTCCCTCCTTGGCTCGTTGGGCTTGGATGTGAATCGGGCTTCTCCGGCGATACTTTCCCGAAAGGCCCGATCTCCTATCCGCTACCCGTTACTTCTTGTAAAACTCGTCGTAGGCCGCCTGCTTTCCTTCCATAACCGCGGTACCGCCCATGGCCATATATTCCTCGACCTTCTGGTCATAGACCTTATCGAACTGATCCGCTTTGGCCGTCACGATCTTGGCCAGCATTTCTTTCTCGAAATCCTCCAGGATCTTCGCGTATTTGATCTCGGCGTCCACCGCGATATCCACCCGTGGCAAGGTATACCCATCGTTGGTCCCCACCTGAATGCTCTTGACGGTGAAATCCTTGAAGTCAGGGTCAAAGGCGTTGGCCGCAATGTTCTTGTTCGGATCCTCCGTGGAAATGTATTTGCCGTTCAGAATAATGCAGTAATCATAGTAGTTGTAGAGCAAATTCTGGGCTTCCGGCGTATTCAGCTGCAATGGTAGGCCGTCTGCGCTCATCTCGTACGATACGCCTTCCTCGCCATTCTGTAGCACCAGAATGTTGTTCGGATCGGCCATCCAGTTCAAATATTTCACCGCGGCCTCCGCGTTCTTGCTCGTGGCCGGGATCATGATGTACGCGCCGGTCGGATCATAGACCGGCTTCGGATGTTTCCCGTCCGGAGTGGAGAACGGATCAATGGCCTCCAGGACCGCGTCCGGATTGTTCGTCTTCAGATTGCCATAGTAACCGTTATACACCGGTTCATTCGTGTTCGGCGTGCCTGCCCCAGCAACACTGTTCACGACCTGCTGGGCGAACGCTTGGCTAAAGTCATCGCTCAACGCAAAATCCGGGTCGATCAGTCCTTCATTGTACATCTGATTCAGCAATCGGTAGCCTTCTTTGCTTCCCGGCTGCAGCCAGCGGGGAACCGAATACAGATCCTTATCCGTAATTTCGTCCCATTTCCAGAAAGAGTTGACCAAAGGCATCATATGAAACACGTCGATGTAGCTGTAAGGGATGACCTTGCCTCCCGTCTTGCCGGGATCCTTCTCTTTAAAGGCGCGCATGGCATCCACGAATTGCTCTGTCGTTTCAGGAAGCGGAAGATTTAATTGATCCAGCCAGTCCTTGCGGATAAAGGTAGTGGTTTGAGCTTGAATCACGCGGAGCGCTGGAAGGGTGTATTGTTTCCCATCAAACACGCCGTAAGGCAGAGAAGGCTCCAGCACCTTCTTCAAGTTCGGCCCATGCTGGTCAATGAGCGGTCCGAGGTCGGTCAAACCTCCGCTTTTTACGTAGTTTTGTACGGTCGGCTTGTTGTACGTAAAGACAATGTCCGGAGCGGAACCGGAGGCCATCAGGACGTTCAGCTTATCTACCTCTTCGGCGCGCGGCACCGTGACGAATTCGACGTCGATATTATTCGGGTCGCCGAAATTTTTCTGAACATACTGGGTCATGAAGTTGTCTGTAATTGGCGGTTCCCCCGCCGGCGTATTGTTTCGGTCGAACAGCTCCACTTTTAACGTAATCCGTTCCCCCTTCGGTTCGGATTCCTTGGCATTGTTCGTAGCCGCGGTATTCCCGCCGCTGTTCCCCTCTCCGCTGGATTTGCCGTTGTTCCCTCCGCCGCCGCAGCCCGCCAAGGTCAAGCTGGCAGCCAGGACCAAAGCAACTAGAGCGAACATCGAGGAACGAATGGGTTTGCGCATGGTGTTGCCTCCCTTTTCAATTTGTTTGTATATAGTGACCTTCGGCGTTGCCGTCGATATGGAAGGTTGCGCCCCGCCGAAAGACAGCTATCGAAGTGATACCCGCCGTCCTACCCTTTGACGGCTCCCTGCAGCATGCCGGAAATGAAATATTTCTGCAGCCAAGGATAAACCAGCAATATCGGCACGGTGGCAAACATGATGCTGGCCGATTGAATGCTCTGAGGAATCGGAGTCGCGGCGTTAAAGCCCTCTTGCGCCGTGGCATCATTCACCTGGCTGTTGATGACCATCTGATAAAGCTTGAGCTGGAGCGGGTACAAATTTTTATCATTGATGTAAAACAAAGCGTCCTGAAACATATTCCAGCGGTCCACGGCCGAATACAACCCAATGGTTGCGAGGATCGGCAATTGAAGCGGGAGGACGACTTGGAGCAGAAACCGGAAATGCCCGCAACCGTCCATCCAGGCTGAGTCCTCCAGTTCATGAGGCACGCCAGAGAAAGACGTTCTCATAATGATCAGCAGAAAGGCATTAATCATTAGAGGCAAAATGAGCGATAGCGGCGTATTTAGCAAACCCAGCTCTTTAACGAGCATGTAATTGGGGATGATCCCGGGATTAAAAAACATCGTAACCACGATCAGGCCGAACATCACGTTACGGCCTTTGAAGTTTCTGCGGCTTAACGCATACGCGGCCATGATGGTCATGACCAAGGCGACTGCGGTATAGACGACCACCAGAATCACCGTCAGCGCCAGGGAACGCATCATGGAGACGTCCCCAAATACTGCGGAATACGCATGGAAGTTCCACTCAACCGGCCACAGGAACACTTCTCCCGACATAATGGCCCGGTTGCCGCTGAAGGATAAGGCAAAGATATGGATCATCGGCACGACGCAAAATAAAGCAAACAAACCGATGAACACGATGACGAGGCTATCGATCACTTTATCAACCGGATTCCGAATCACGAGAGCTCCCTCCTTTGCTAGAAGATGCCTTGCTGGTTTACTTTTCTGGAAATGAGTTCGGCGGTAAGCAGCAAGATCAGTCCGATAACGGACTGGAACAATCCAACGGCCGTCGCCAGCGCGAATTGCGCAGACTGAATCCCAACCGTGTACACATAGGTGCTGATGACCTGAGCGACATCCATAACGTACCCGTTCTGCAAGGCATACGGTTGTTCGAAGCTGATATCCGCCATATGGCCGATCTGAATAATAAACAACACGACGATAGTCGGCTTGATTCCAGGTAGCGTAATATGCCAGATTCTTCGCATCCGGCTTGCCCCATCGACTTCGGCGGCTTCATACAGCTCCTTGTTGATCCCTGTAAGCGCTGCCAAGTATAGAATCGTTCCCCAACCGGCATAGTGCCATACCCCGGCCCCCGTGTAAGTAAGAATCCACAGCACCGTATCTTCCAGGAACGGAACCGGTTGACCGCCGACACTCTTGATGAACTCATTTACGCTGCCGGTGTGGGTTGCCAGCAATTGAATGGCCATCCCGCCGACAATGACCCAGGAGATAAAGTGGGGCAAATAGAGCAGCGTTTGGCTTACGCGTTTGTACCATTTGACGCGCAGCTCGTTCAGCATAATCGCCAGAATGATCGGAATCGGGAACGTAAGTAAGGAGATGACATTCAGCATTAAGGTGTTGCGCAGCGCCTTATAAAACTGCGGCATTCCAAAGATCTCCCGAAATACATCCCATCCAACCCACTCGCTGGCCCAGACCCCCTTAAAAATGTTGTAGTCCTTAAACGCAACCACGACGCCCGCCATGGGAATGTACTTAAATACGATAAAGAACGTCATCGGTGCGAACATCAGGAGATACAAAGGCCATTGCCGCTTAAAAGCAGCCATACCGTTATTCCGTTTGATGGGAAGCGGCGAACGCCCCCGCCTGACTTCAGTTTGCATCAGCATCCTCCTTTCGGGTGTATGTCCATGGCTTGGTTGCTGCTTACTATAACGCATGAGCGATCGATGGGAAATTCTCCTTTTTTGAGGACCTCTTCTCTTTTTAAAACGGGTGTTTCACCTTTTTTATATGCCTACCCTTTGTTGAGATAGCGGGCTGGAAGGACGTTTCGGTCAAAAGAAAATCGCCCCAAGAAGGAATAACTCCCTCCTTGGGACGACCTGATTTCAACGCGTTCATTTGGCTGATTCAATTTAGGGTGATTCGCTGCTCTGCGCTTGGTAGGCCTGGTGCTTTTCCTCACGGACCTGCTGTCCGCCCATGGATAAATACTCCGCTACTTCCTGATCGTAAACGGCATCGAATTCCTCCGGCGACGCCGTAATAACCTTCACGAAGATCTCGTCATTCTTCTCGTTCAAAATGGCGGCATACCGAATTTCGGAGGATAAGATCGCATGTAGGCGCGGGGGCTCGATGCCGTCGTTCATGCCGTATTCTACGCTCTTACGCGTAAACTCCTCGAATCGCGCGTTGGACGCATTGGCTTTCAGATTCAACCGTTCGTCCTTGCTGCTGACATATTTCCCATTCAGGATGATGCAATAGTCAAAATAATTAAATAGTAAACGGCCCGCATCGTCGTTCTCCAGGGTAACCGGCACGCCATCCTCCATCCGGTACGTCACCCCCTGTATGCCGTTCTGCAGCGTGATGATGTTCTCCGGCTGCGCCATCCAGTTCAAGTATTTAATGGCAGCCTCCGCGTTTTTACTCGTTTTCGGAACCATGATGTACATGCCCGTATCCTCCAGGATCGGCTTGGGCTTTTTGCCTTTTACGTTCGTAAATGGATCGATTGGCGTCAAGATGGCGTCCGGATCGTTCCTTATCAATTCAGCGAGATATCCCATATATACCGGCTCATTCGTATTTGGTGTTGCAGCTCCGACTCGGCCGTTTACCAGGTCTTTCTGAGATTGCTGGGCGAACCGGTCCAAGTGAAAATCCGGATCGATCAGCCCTTCATGATACAAACGATTCAGAAACCGGAACGCTTCTTTGTTTCCGGGCATCGTCCAGCCCGGCTCGGCGTACAAGTCCTCCATGGTGATCCGATCCCAATCCCAAAACGAGTACTGCAGCGGAGCCGTATGATAATAATCGATTTGACCGAAGGGATAGATGGTTTCTCCGTCCTTCCGCAGCCGCTTTTCTTTAAATGCCTGAAGCGCCCTGTAGAAGTCCTCCGTTGTCTCCGGCAAAGGCAAGCCGGCTTCCCGAAGCCAATCCTCCCGGATCAAAGTGGTGCTTCGAGCCGTCAGTACCCGTTTCGCCGGGATCGCAAACTGGGTTCCCTCAAGCCGCCCGTAACTCAAGATTTCCTCCCCCAGAAGCTGCTTCAACCGTGAGCCGTATTGATCCAACAATGGCGACAGATCGGTTAATTTCCCCTGCGTGAAGAAATTGTAGACGGTAGGCAGGTCGTAAGTGAACACGATATCCGGCGCCTGATTCGCCGCCATCAATACCTGCAAACGCCTGACTTCCTCCGCGCGGGGAACCGTAACAAATTCGATCTTGATCCGTTCCGGATCTCCGAAATGCTCCTGAATGTACTGCGTCATCGCATTATCGGTAATGGTCGGCGCGCCAATCGGCTTGTTGCTTCGTTCAAACAGTTCGATTCGAAGTGTGGCCCAGCCGTCATCGGCCGCCGCGAATCCATCCGCTTCGAAGGACCGGATCGAGTCCGACGCCAGGCCTAGCCGATCCGTGTCCTCAAATCCGCCGCAACCTGCCGCCAATAAGCTCAAGATGACGATGACCGCCAGCTTCGATAACCACGACCTCGCAAGCAACATCGCGACTCCTCCTCCCACGTTGGATTGACTAAGCTCTAAATCATACGGTACATATTGCGGTATTCTCCCGGCGGGATGTCCTGAAATTTCTTGAAGGCGCGGTAAAACGAGTTCACATTCTGGTAACCGATGTTCTCCGCAACCGACTGAATCGAATCCTCGGTTTCCACCAGGAGCTGTTTGGCGTGCTGCATCCGAACCTTTAAGACGTAATCCACGAATTTCTCGCCTATTTCTTCTTTGAAAATCAGACTTAGCGCGCTGGGCTGGAGGTTCAGATAGTCGCTGACTTGGACCAGAGAGAGGCCCGGATCGGTGAAATGCGCATCGATGAAATGTTTAGCCTGCAACGCTAAACTATGATGCCTGCGAGCTTGGCGATCCTCTTCCACGCTCGCCTCGAACTGATTCATGAGGCTCATGAACTGTTCCTGAAATTCACCTAGCGTTTCCGTCGTCTCCGTCATCCCCGCGAATCGATCCTGAAAATCTTCCTTCCAACGGGCCTGGATCGAGGAGGATAAAGCCAGAACGGCCTGATCCATTCGTTTGAGGAACGCCTGGGCAAACTCCGCCATGTCCCGCTTGCGAAACCGCATTTTTCCAAGTTCGCCGAAAATCTGCGTTAATTTCTCTCGCCATTCGCTTTCGTTCATGCGGAAAGACTGTGCGGCATAATCCAAAGCTTGCAGGTAAGCGTACCGGTCCAGATTTAGAATGGCGGCGCTTTTCCGATTATCGATGATCGAATGGATGCCGAAGATGGTTTTGAGCTCCACGTTCTCATGTGCGTTTCGATAGGAATCCGCGATGGTTTCGATCGACTTGGAGTCCGCCCCGATTCCGATCGAAATCGTCAGCTCCAAATGCTGATGGATCCACTTCTTAAATTCCTCCGCATATTCCGCCGCTGCTTGATTGCTGCGCGGTTCAGACGCCGTATGATGCACGACGAAAGCGATGCGATGCGGCTCCATCCACGCATGCCATACAAAGGAATGATGGCTCTGTCCCAGGTCGCGGAAGGCGCTTTCGATAATAAACTTAAGCAGGTACTGGTCTTTGATCCTATATTTGTCCGTAAACCAAGCATACCGGTCCAGCTCTGCCACAATCACGCCTAAGCGGTCATAGGGGGCGGACAGATTAAACTCGGCCAGCCGTCGCTGGAATTCTGCATCCGTCAACACGAGATGCCCCGCCAACAAATCGTGAAAAAGCCGCTGTTGCCGCAGCAAACTGTCTTCCTTATGCAGGTTGTCATAATCCAACGAACGCTTTAGCAGATGGTCCAGCGCCGTCTCGATAAAGGTGAACTCATTGTTTGCCCCTTTGATGCCAAGCTCCTCGCTTTTTCGATTCGAAAACTGGCTAACCTTTTCCATGATCGATTGAATGGGCTTGTAATGGATGTGCGTCACGATCGTGAACCCCAGCAAGGCTAGCATTATCAGGACAACCCAAATGACCATCCATGCGTTCGAGAAGAGGGAGAGCCAATTATAACCTTGGTCATGCACCCCCTCCGAGACATAAGTAAAGCCGGTATAATCGGATTGAACTTGAATTGGACTCACAGCTGGCTCCGAATCCGGGGATACATTGGTCGCCGCATCGATCAGACGAACCTGATTGTAACCGCTTTCACTTAACGAGTTGAGATATTCCAGAAAAGAGCGCTGATACACGTTTACGACGAGGGCTCCATGCATGTCGTCCCCAATAAAGGCAAATTTCATCAGGGAGACGACGGACTGCTCCTCTTCCTCACGGGGCAGATAGGCAAAGGATCGCGGATTAAACCAACCTGCGGATTCCTTATTCCCGTAGTTGGCCGTCAAAAAGTCTGCGTCACCAAACGCATCTAGCGAATACGATCCCAAATCCGAGATAACCCGCTGTTCGGTTTCATTATAAATGTAGATGGTGTTGGCAAACGGCAAAGTCAAGCTTAATTCGATCATCTTCTTCTGAAGCAGGAAATCATCCAGAGCATCCTTAGGGCCGTTCGTGAAGTAGTCCTGGATCTCGCCATCCATCAACAATTTGCTGACGACGTTTCGCTCGATCAGCATCAGATTCGCATCTGCATTAAATACGATTCGATCCAGGATCGCTTTATTGGTCTCCAGGTATTTACGCTCGGAAGCATTGTTAAGAGCCAGGAAAATCATGAAGATCATCGAGGAAATGATGACGAAGAGAATCGGAGCATAGGAAAGAATCGTACGGTAATACCAGTTCATTCGCATAAAGCCAACTCTCCCAAACCGTTTCGTTCATTATAAATGATCCCATTCGTGTTGTTAATTAACAATTTATTCGAGACTCTCCTTTTTTATTTAAGTTTTTAGATATTTATTGCACTGCGCAGTTGCAGGGCCACCGGTGCAAAAACCAAAAAAATAGTACAAATGACACAGATTGATATGCCAAAGGTAGGTATAATGGTTGGGCCCTATTACCCAAAAAATGACTACAAAAAGGACGGCGCAAAACATGAAGAAATTGCTTAACCTGCATTCCATTCGGCTGAAACTGTTAGGTATTCCCCTCGCAAGCGTATTGATTGCGATTCTGGTTATTGCCTTTAGCGTGACCAACATAACAGAACGAAGTCTACTAAACCAAATGAAAAGTGACGGGCTCCTGATCGCAAATCAAGCGGTCTCGCAACTTGAAATGAGCTCCTCAGCACTCGAAATCATCAATTCCTCTACAGAAGCCGATATCCGAACGTTAGGCGGTTACCTGAATGCAAACATTCAGTCGGCCACCAATAATGAATATTTGACTGCGATCGCCAAGCAATTTGAAGTCGACGAAATCAATTTGGCAGACGCGTCCGGTACGATCGAGTACTCCAATCTGCCCACCAGCATAGGCACCGTCTTCGGCAAAGAACATAAGGCCCAGCAGGTTCTTGGCGGCGGAGCCGCTTTCTATGTGGAAGACATCAGAAAAAGCAAGGAGACGGGGGACTATTATAAATACGGATACGTGAAACGAAGCGATGGCGGAGTTATCCAGATCGGCATTTTGGCCAATAAAATCCAGACGTTTACGGACAGTGTAGGGTACCAGTATTTAATCAATAATCTAAGCAAAAACGAAGAAATCGTATATGCCCTCTTCATCGATCCGAACCTGAAGGCGGCCGCCCATTCGGATCCGGAAAGAATCGGCATTTCTCTGGATGATGAGGGAAGTAAGACGGCGATACAACAAGGCAAGACGTATACTTCAACGTATTATTACGAGAAAGAGAAAACGAAGGTCTACGATATCATTCTCCCTATCAAAATGGACGGCAAAGTTCTTGGCGCAATCGACATCGGACTTTCGATGAAAAATACAGAACGAACTATAAACCAGATTATCCTGCTCACCACGGTGGTCAGTGCGGCTGCTTATGTTCTGATCTCGCTCATTTTGTTCTTTGTTACCAATCGGGTGATCAAGCCGATTCAACAGTTGGCCAAAGCCTCCAAGCAAGTAGCTGACGGTGAACTATATCACGAGATTACGGCGAAAGGCAAAGACGAAGTGGGTGCCTTAGCCTTTAGCTTCAGAGACATGGTCATCCATTTGCGAGACGTCGTATCCGGCATTCAGGGCAAAGCCGATCAAACGGACGATATGTCCGCACAGTTGGCTACGGCCTCCACCCAGCTAAGCTCTGCTTCCAGCGAGGTCGCGACCGCAATTCAGCACGTGGCGGAAGGAACGGCTTCGCAAGCGGACGAGCTGACGCAAATCGTCGAGTTGATGTCGGAATTGGCGGAACATCTCGATGGAATTCAAGATAAGATGGCTATGGTGAAACATCATGTAGACGGAGCAGAGGACAAAGCCGGCGTAGGCAAAGAAAACATCGAACTCGTCTCGTCCTCCAGCGGAAGCTTGACGACAGCCGTCCAAGAGGTCCACGTCAAACTGACGGCGCTCGAAGACAGCGTCTCGCAAATCGGCATGATTACCCAGACGATTAACGGAATCTCCAATCAAACGAATCTGCTAGCCTTAAATGCCGCGATTGAGGCGTCCAGAGCCGGGGAGGCAGGGGCAGGTTTCGCTGTCGTCGCCGGAGAGGTTCGCAAATTGGCGGAGCAATCCAAAATCGCTACGGAACAGATCCAAGCGTTGATCGAATCCATTGCCGTCGAAACGAAGGAAGTCCTTCAGACGTCTCACGAGGTGGAAGACCTCATGGGTAACCAGGTGCAATCGGTTGAGCTCACGACCGATTCCTTCCGGGATATTCTTGAAGCGGTATCGGCGATTGCTCCATTGATCGAAGAAACTTACCTTAACATCCAAAACACGCTTCAAACCAAAGACATCGTCGTCGATAAAGTATCGGCCGTTTCGGCCTTTGCCCAAGAAATGTCCGCCTCTTCGGAAGAAATCTCCGCCTCGTCCGAAGAGATGCTGGCAAGCGCCCAGGAAGTCTCCAGCCATGCGGGTCAACTCAACGACATTTCGGTATCATTGAACAGCCAGATCAAGCAGTTCCAACTGAAACCGAAAGCTTAGTCCACCAAGGCCTCGAAACCCAACGAACCCGAATCATCCTGCAATGCTGCAGGGTGGTTCGGGTTAACTACTTCTAGGCAGCTTTATCAAGCTTTACTTCTGGTCCGCCCAACGCCACCAGGCCCATGTCCCGAGATAACCCGCAAAGCCCACAACGATAGGGATAATATAGCTTGCCGGCCCCAACGGAAACACGGCCCCGCCGCTCTGCGCCAGTTGGAGAGCCGGGATCGACCAAGGAAGATATGCACCTAGACGCGTCGGTCCCCCAATCAAGGCCACCATCAGCGTACAAAAGGCGAAAGCCATCGGAGCCAAATAACCCCGTGATACGCAAGCAATCCAAATGACCGGACCGCACATGAATAGATGAATGCCGGAAATAATCAGCAATTGGAGCACGAGATGCAGCATCTTATCCATCGAAAAACCAGGCACACCTACGACAAAACCTAGCAATATCGCAAAGCCGAGCGTGATTAGCACGACCACCAGGCACCCGACAATGGCCGACATCGATTTCGCGGCAACGATTCTCCCCCGTGATACGGGAAGTGCCAGCAAATCCTTCATGGTACGGTCCGCATATTCTCGTCCAAACGTCCAACCCGCTACCACGCCAAAACCGACAATACCAAATACGCTAGCGAACATAAACACGACATTAGTAAGGTATGTGTTCCAATCCCCCTCGCCAACGCGAATGGCCGTAACAAACAGGAAGAATACCAGGGTTCCCCACAAGACATAGGAACGGTATAGCTTCGTATTTTCGGTCCGAATGGCTGCAAGCAAAGATCTCATTCTTCCGTCCCCCCTTTGGCTCCAATCGTTTTCAGAAAATAAGCCTCCAAATCCTCTTCCTCCACCTTCAATAAAGCAAGCGGGAGACGCGCGTCCGTTAGCAGCTTCGCCACGGTCTCCGGTTGCCGGATGGCGTGTTCATCGGATACCTCTACCCCCCCGTTATCGGTAACCCGGACATGATAACCGCCATTGATCAGAACGGTTCGCGCAGCCTCCGCCTGATCGTTGACTCCGATATAGAGCCGCTTTTGCCGGAGTTGTTCGAATTCGCTCGCCGATAGCTCCTGCAGAAGTACCCCGCGATGAATGATTCCGATTCGGGTGGCAATCTTCGAAATCTCCTCTAAAATATGGCTGGAAATAAACACGGTCACCCCATGCCGTTCAGCTAAATTTCGGAGTAATTCACGGACTTCAACGATTCCGGCCGGATCGAGCGCGTTGGTAGGTTCATCAAGAATCAGAATCTCCGGATGATGCAGCAGCGCTTTGGCTAATCCCAGCTTTTGCGCATTGCCCAGCGATAAATGCTTGGCTTGCGTCTCGGCATATTCGCTCATGCTCAGCTTCTCCATCACCGCCTCCACGGCACTCCGCTCCCGGACTCCGTGCAGCCTCGCGAACAACTTTAAGTTCTCCCTTACCGTAAATCCGGGATAGGCTGCCGGTGTCTCCACCAGATAACCAACTCGTTTCCAAAGCGCTTCTCCCCCCTGGGCAAGCTTTCTTCCGAACAAATAGACCTCTCCCGAGGTTGGCTTGTTCATCCCAAGTAAGCAGCGGATCGTCGTCGTCTTGCCGGCTCCGTTCAGACCGAGGAAGCCGTAGATTTCCCCTCTCTTGACCGTCATCGTAACCTCATTAACGACGGTTCGGCTGCTATAACGTTTTGTCAGACGCTCGGTGCGGATGATTTCTTCCATCGTAGATGCCCTCCTCATTATGATTTGAAACAAGTCTTTATTTGATTGAACGTTCGTTGAGTAAAATAGGTAAAAAATTTACTTCGCCCACATTTGTACGTAAAAACTGGCGATCCGCTGCATCTCTTTCTGGGACAGCTCCCGGCCATTCAGGATTTCCCGGACAACAAAGACGACTACATGGGATAGAAATTGCGAGGCAGCCATCTCATAATCCATCTCCCGGACACTTCCCTGAGCGGATTGCTTCGATAGGAAATCGGCAAGGGCCGCAAACGGTTGTTTGGTCAGCTCATCCAAAGCATCTTGCTGCTCTTGTCCAAGCAATTTACGTTCCCGCATTAAAATCTGAAAGTATTGTTGATCCTCCTGGATGCGCCGGGCAATTCCGTTGGTGAGCTGAAGCAGAACCTTTTCTAACTCCGCCCCGCCTTGGAACAGCTCCTTGAAAAAGGCCACAAAATTGGAGATTCGCTCCTCCTGAGCAGTTTGCAGCACCGATTTCAGAATCTCCAGCTTACCTCCGGGAAAATAATGATAGGTTAACGCCTCCGCCATGCCGATCTCTTTATTTAATTCGCGCATGGAGGTCGCATGATACCCCTTCTCCGCAAACAGCCGTTTCGCGATATCAAGGATTTGCTGCCTGCGTTCAGCCGCTTGCAGATCCCGACTGGTTATTCGGTTGGTTCTCCGCTCGGTTGGCATTCGTAGACCTTCTTTCTTTTCACTAAACGATCGTTGAGTAAATCATAACCGCTGGAGGTATTGGAGTCAAGTTGTGCTAATCTCAAGCAACGCCGCAAAGAAAAAAGCTGTCGAGGTCTGGACCTCGACAGCTTAAACTTACTGTTTGGTAATCATCCACGTGACGCCAAATTTATCGATCACTTCTCCGTAATGAGCCCCCCATGGTTGAAGGGCGAACGGATACTTACTCTCCCCGCCCTGACTTAAGTTGGCATAGGCCGCCGTGGCTTCCGCCAAATCATCATAAACGACCGAGATGCTGGTGCTGCGATTGTACGAAACCGGCTCAAGAGAGTCCGCAAACATTAAGGTGTTCGTCCCGGCTACGGTCAAAGCCAGATGCATGACCTTCTCCTTCATCGCCTCAGGTGTTCCCGGCGCTTCCCCGTAGGTAGCCAGAAATTGAATTTCTCCGCCTAAAGCCGCTATGTAGAAGCTGGCCTGGCTTCTTGCATCCTCCGACATCAGATAAGCGTAAATTTGTGCTCCCATTCTACACCAACAACCTTTCTCAGTAATTGATTTGGTCCTTCTGTAAATGTAGACGTGGGAATGGAGTTGAATTCATCGGTGGGTTTATTATCTTTTCGAATATAATTTACTAGCACTTTGGGATTATCAAAGAGGTCGATTTGTAAGCACAGCAGAAGGCGAATAAAATACGTCACGATGCATATGCCGAATTTTGTCCCAATTGCCGGGATTCATCGTATCCGGAGAGCGATGCTCCAGAATGGCCTGATAAAGAACGGTTTTCTCTTCTAGATGAGCGATATGCCGTTTGGCTTCTTCGAGCTTGGCAATCGCCGCTTCTTTATGCTCCATCATAAGAGCAAAACGTTGAGGGATCGTCGAATCTCCTTCGAGACAGAGATCGACGTACGTTTTGATCCCTTCAATCGGCATCCCGGATTGCTTGAGACATTTGATGCCGTGCAGCCAATTGATCGATTCTTCGTCGAACATCCGAATGTTGTTCTGATTCCGCTGCAAGCTAGGGACCAACCCTTTATCCGTGTAAAAGCGTATGGCGTGCTCGGTGAGCCCCGTGATCTGGGCGGCTTCTTTGACCGTATACATATGTGATCCTCCTTGGGAAAAGTGGATGAAGCTCGCATAGCTTCGTGTAACACGAAGTCCATAAGCATATTGTAAGGCATTGCGGCCGTCCGCGAAAACCCCATTTCTGCGCGAGCGTACAAAAGCCACTCCTGGGAAGGAGTGGCTTTTGTATTGGGATAAAGCATAGGTGAGGATACCTTGCAAGTCCTGAGCTATTTTAGGAAGTAATGCCCTTGCTCCAGATCTGCAAGAAGACCCTGTTGGAGAGGCTTCCAACCGAGCAGCTCCTTCGTCCCCTCACTTGATCTTGCTAAGTCAAGCGATGCGACCATGCCTAAAAAACCGAAAACGGCTTGGGCTTCTTCATGCGGAATGCTGACTACCGGCACATCTAAGTGACGACCGATGACGCCGGCAATGTCTTTGAACGGAATGCCTTCATCGCCGACGCCATCCAATCGTGAGCCTGCAGGCGCTGATTCGACGGCGAGTCGGAACAAAACAGCCGCATCCAAGCGATGTATCGCCGGCCAACGGTTGGTGCCGTCTCCAACGTATGCTGAAGCCCCTCTTTCCCAGGCAATTCGAATGAATTGAGGCACGAAGCCTTTATCCCCTTCTCCATGAACGGAAGGAGCAAGCGAGACAATCGAGGCTCTCACGCCTTGTTCAATAAACGAAAGTGCTGCATCCTCCGATGCTTTGCCATTCGCGTGGGCTGTGATCACCAGTGGTTTACCGGAGCCCGCAAGTCCCCCTCCCAATGCTTCGATAGCGCGAAGATCCTCTGATAGCGATGCTGCGAAATTAGAGAAATCGTGGTTAAACGCAAGATGAATCACACCGTCTGAAGCGGCTGCCTTCTGGCGCAAAAACTCCAAGTCCTCAACAACACCGCGAGCCACCTCAGCCCCTAAGCTCTCTAATAGGTGTGCACCGCTCTCTGAACGGGTCAACCCAACCACCTGATGGCCCGCATCGATGAGTTCACGAACGACGGCTGTTCCAATATAACCTGATGCACCTGTAACGAAGATACGCATAATCGTTTAACGCCTCCTTTGAATTTGACGAAGATCTGACATCAGTCTAAACTATAAAGTACACTCTAAGGCAAGCGTTTGGAGGTAGGCGATCCTATGAAAATTCAAGAATTAGCAGACTTGATGGGACTAACACCGCATACCATTCGTTTTTATGAGAAGGAAGGCTTGCTTGATGGCAGGCATATTCAGCGAGAGCAGAATAATTACCGCAACTACTCAGACGAAGCTATTGGGCGGCTGAAGCTAATTAAGAAATTCCAAGGCATCGGCTGCACGTTAGCTGAGCTGAAGACGATCTTGCAGGAACAAGATACTAGCGCACGTACGAACCAAGAAGTAATCTCATGGATTCTTCAGAAGATCCAAGAGATCGAGCGCAAGAAAGACGAATACGATCATATGCTTGTAACCCTAAATTGGATGTTGACCTACAGGAAGCTGTTGGATGAGGATCCATCACAAGCTGAAGCGATGATGGACGAACTGCGTCAGAAAATAAACATCTAATCTATGGAATTGCGGTAAACAAAAGCCACTCCTGATGAAGGAGTGGCTTTTGTGTTGAGCTAAAGTACCGAGACCGATTTAAGATGACTTGTTCGTAAGTGTGGTGCCGCCGGTAGGCCAGGTGGAGAGCGCCTGCTCCGCAACAGCTTCCAGCATGTCGCGGCTGAAGCCGGCTTTGGCTTGGACCGCCATCCCGTGGAGCACGGCCATCACAAATGCAGCTAGCACAGCACAATTCGCAGTCTCCGGCAGATCTCCCTCCTGTTTTGCCCGCTCCAAGCGATCACGCAGCATCGTCTCTCCCTCGGCACGCGCATCAATCAGAGAAAGGCGAATAGGTTCGGCTTCATCCGAGCCTGCCAAGTCGCCGTGCACATATAGACACCCCTTATGATCTGGGTAACGAGTTTGTAAATCGGCGGCACTTCGAAAGATGTGGGCAACCACCTCTCGCGAGGTTGGCAATTCCATCGCCGTCGGGAAGAAATCGTGGTAATGCTCGTAATAGCGCTCCAGAACTCGGCGGAACAACGCTTCCTTGTTGCCGAATGCCGAATAGAGTGCGGGGCGTTCGACACCCGTGGCCTGCGTCAGGTCGGTGTACGACGTGCCCTCATAACCCTTTTGCCAGAACACGCAAAGTGCCGCGTCCAGTGCTTGATCCACATTGAATTCGCGATGACGTCCCATCCCGTCAGATCACCTCAATTATTTTACTGTACGTTATCATAACATACGTTACGGTTTGCAGCTAGTCGATCGATCGGACAAGGGCCCGTGCAACGTACGCCGACAAAATCAATATTAAATTCTGTAATTAAATAATTGACAGTTCTCGCCAAAATGGGTATATTCAATATCGTAACGAACGTTATGCTATTTCGCCAATCCCCTCGGGACGAGGACATGGCCTAAAATTCTCAATAAAGGAGCAAGGATCAGATGTCGACGAAAGCAGGAAAATTCAGTGGTAAAGTAGCCTTGGTTACAGGAGCAAGTCGTGGGATCGGCGCTGAAATCGCCAAGCAATTAGCTGCGGGTGGAGCGGAATGGATCGGCGTGCATTATGCTAGTAATCGGGATGCGGCTTTAAAAGTGGTTGATGAAATTCAAGCATTGGGCTCAAAGGCAGTAGCTCTACAGGCGGAATTAAGCGATGGCCTTTCCGGTGTAAAACGGCTTTGGAGCGCATTTGAAGATGCGATTCGCTCGGAACTTGGAACCGTGCACTTGGACATTTTAATCAATAACGCGGGGATTGCGCCGGCCATTCCTTTTGAAGAAACATCAATTGAAACGTTTGAAGAAGTCATTAATGTCAACCTGAAAGCTCCCTACTTTCTTACCCAGACAGTCAGCCCCTTTATGCGGAATGGCGGGCGGATCATTAACATATCTACAGGTTTTACTCGGGTTGCCGGTCCAATGCAAACGATTTATTCGGCTTCTAAAGGCGGCGTTGAGACCCTGACTTTGGCCTTGGCGCCACATTTTGCAGCAAAAGGTATTACGGTGAATGCAGTAAGGCCGGGAGTAACGGCTACGGATATGAACAAGGATTGGCTAGCCATCCCGGAATCTCATGCTGAAGCTGCTTCAATGTCTGCTTTCGGAAGAGTGGGAACTACCAAGGATGTTGCGGATATCGTTGCGTTTTTAGCTTCTGAGGAAGCACGATGGGTTACGGGGCAGTTTATTGACGCCACTGGGGGAACCCGACTTTAAGGGGAGCTAAACGACACGACGGTAGTCGTTCATCCCAAAAAGGATGTCATTCAAATCATAAATAGAGAGCCTAAGTTTTTCTTAGGCTCTTCTTTTTGTCCAAAGAAAATTAAAATTTTAATAAATCACTTGCACCTTACGTAACGTCAGGTTTTATAATAAGGCTACCGGAAATCGAGCTAGCGACAAAGAACGGAGATGATCAATGAAACGATATTGGAAGGTCGGGGATCTGGCCAAATTGACGGGGCTAACGGTGCGTACATTGCGCTTCTACGACCAGATTGGGCTACTCTCGCCGTCGGCAGCCACGGAATCGGGACATCGGCTCTATGACGACGAAGACTTATCGCGGCTCTTTCGAATTGTTTCGCTGAAGGAGTTAGGCCTATCGCTCGACGAAGTGAAGGCGGCGCTAACGGGCCGCGAAATTGACCCGCTTGAAGTCGTCAACCTGCAAATCGAGCGGGTACAAGAGCAAATACGGCGTCAGCAAAAGCTACTGGATCAACTGAGGCATGTGTCAAAGCGGATGAAAGGAAAAGCTCAAGTAACGGTAGAAGATTTCACCACACTGCTGCAAGCAATGAAGAACGACTATGAGAAGCCGATCCTTAATCGTCAACAAAGTTGGGAGAAACGTTTTGGCCTACTGGGGATGTTTTTGGCGAGCGGGGATGAGGAAACAGTACAAGCAGATGACGAGGAGGAATAAAATCATGAAAGAAAAATTCGTAAACCATGGCACATTCGTAATAGAAAAGACGTATCCGACATCCAGGGAGCTAGTGTACAACGCAATGGCTGACGCTGAAGCCAAAGCGCGTTGGTTCACGAAGCCGGAAGTGTTCGAGTTCCGGGTAGGCGGACGGGAATTCAGCAGCGGCGAGGCGCCAGGAGGCGGGTTGTTCACATTCGACGCAATCTATCAGGACATCGTTCCGCTCGAACGGATTGTTTATACGTACGCAATGGACTTTAACGGCGTGCGGTTCTCGGTGTCCATCACGACGATTGAGCTTACAGACACGGATGGCGGCACGAAGCTGACCTTTACGGAGCAAGGAACCTTCTTCGATGGGCTTGATGCGATGGAGAATCGGGAACACGGGTCGAGGGAGCTACTTGAGCTCCTTGGCAAATCGCTTGTTCAAACCGAAGGGTCCTTAGCCGCGAAGGACAACTTTGATCTGGTTGCCAATGACTTGGAGTTTGCCCACACGCGTTTATACGACTCCCCAAGGGAAGAGGTCTACCGGGCGTGGGCGCAACCGGAGCTTCTGACGCGGTGGTGGGGTCCTAACGGCTTCACGAGCACGTTCCACGAATTCGACTTTCGCGAAGGTGGCTTCTGGCGTTTTACCTTTCACGGACCAGACGGCAAGGAATATCCGAACGAGAATAAGTTCATCGAGATCGAGGCGGGAAAGCGTATCGTTCTGGAGCATCAAGGCGCTCCTGAGTTCCGATTGACGGCGACATTTACCGATGAGGGGGCGCGAACGCGTGTGACATTCCGTCAACAGTTTAAAGACGAGAACCTATTTGAGCAAGTAAAATCATATTGCCCGGACAGCAACGAGCAGAACCTGGACCGTCTTCAGGCTGTTCTAGGGGGACAGCACGTATAGTAGCTATTGAGAAGCACCTGCTTCAACAGCATCGGCCTAAGAACGTTGGAGCGTTCTTAGGCCGATTTTGGGTCAT
>NZ_JADCNN020000013.1:0-129444 GCF_014947195.2 Paenibacillus rhizolycopersici
TCGCCCGCCAGTGGGAGCAGCGGCTCGCCGAGCTGGAGCGGCTCGCGTTCGCGGAGCCGGACGCCAATACACCGTCCGGCTCGCCTGGGACGTCCGCCGAGCTCGGCGGAGCGGTCGTCCCGGAGATCGCGGACGACCCTGATTTCGAGCCGCCGGACGGCGAAGAAGAGGCCTTCGCCACCGAGACCTCCGGCCTTCACACCGATAACGCCGCGTCCATGGCTTCCGCGGCGGATCGAGCAAACCTTACTCCGGCCATCCACACGGCCGGATCATCCGCTAAAACGGACCTTGACCGCTGCTGCGGCTTGCTTGTTTCCTTCGCTTATCCGGATCGGATCGCTAGCCGTCGCCCCGACGGGCGGTATTTGCTGCGTAACGGGCGAGGCGCTCAACTGCTCATCAAAGACTCATTGGGTTCTTCGATATTCCTAGCGATCGCCGAGGTCGACGATGAGGGGGCGGAAGGCCGGATCTTGCTCGCAGCACCGCTGGAAGAAGAGGACCTCTACCGCCATCACGCGGCGGAAATCGCCGAGGAGCGAAGCGCAGAATGGGATGACGTCTCCGGTACGGTACGTGCTCGGATCCGTCGGACATTCGGCGCGATCGTACTAAGGGAGCAGCCAGACCCAGCACCTAGCCCCGATCAGATCACGGGGGCATTGCTCGATGCGGTCGCCGCCAAAGGCGTCGCCATTCTGCCGTGGACGGAGAAGGCTCGGAAGCTGCAGGAGCGCCTTATGTTCTTGTATCGCCTTAACAACGAGTGGCCGGACGTCTCCGACGAGGCGTTGGGAACAACCGCCGAGACGTGGCTAGCGCCGTATTTGTCTGGCGTCCGCAAGCGGGCGGACCTGCAGGCGCTGTCTCTATACAACATTCTGGAGAATCTGTTAAGCTGGTCTCAGCAACAAGAGCTGAACGCGGAAGCGCCGACACATTTACATGTCCCTAGCGGTTCCAAAATTCAGATTCATTACGATGGGCCTCAGGCTCCTTATGCCGCTGTACGTCTACAGGAAGTATTCGGCATGATGGAGACTCCGCGGATCGGGTTCGGGCGGGTTCCCATTACGCTGCACTTGTTATCACCGGCTAGCCGACCGGTTCAGGTGACCACGGATCTGCGAAGTTTTTGGCAAAACACGTACTTCGAAGTAAAAAAAGATCTGAAGGGCCGTTACCCTAAGCACTACTGGCCGGATGACCCGCTCCAAGCGACTGCGACCCGAAAGGTTCGTCCAGACGGACAACGTTAAGCTAGAGTGGATGTGAACCGCTGGCTTTGAAATATGATTTGATTTGTATGCGAAAAATCGAGTACATTTTGCTCAAATCAGCCGATTCAGCGGAATAGATATGATTTTTCATACAAATACATGGGGGAAAGTGAGGAAAGCTGGTTTTCTATATGAAATATCGAAGAGAATCCGCAACTTCTACGTTTCGCGACATAATATATATGAAAAATCGAATACATTGACCTAACCGTGTGTAATCACACACCGTAAACGCGGCGATCTTCTCGGATCGCCGTGTTTTTTTTTGCGTTATGTGATGCACGAATGCAATCAAATAATAGAAATATATCCTTTAAACACCAATTCTATTATGATTTAATAGATTTGTAAGCGCTTCAGAGATTTCCTAATGGCGCCGGGACAAGTTTTGGAGGCTTACGGGTAGGAAATGTGTTTTTGATTGGCAGGAGGTGATTGGCTGCGGCAGGCGTAATTCAATGGGTAAATCAAGAGGAAGGGTGTTGCTAGCTTTATTCCATTCCAACTTCGATTGAAAGAGAGGGATTTTAGTGATGCATTTAATGAGAACCCGAAGTTTCGCCAAGAAGTGGAAGTTGTTTACCATGACCTGTCTCGCCTTATCACTGCTGCTCCCAGGCGGCCTGCTCCAGCCGAAGGCCGCTCAGGCGGCCGACCCCTACAAAATCGTTGCCTATTATCCATCTTGGGGCGCTTATACCCGCAATTTTAATGTCTTTGATATCGATGCCTCCAAGATCACCCATATCAATTATGCTTTCGCAGACATCGCTTGGGACGGCCGCCATGGCAATCCCGACCCCGCCGGGCCGAATCCGGTAACCTGGCCGACTCAAGACGAGAAAGGACAAACCATCAACGTGCCTAATGGCACGATCGTGCTAGGTGATCCCTGGATCGATGCCGGTAAGCAATTTCCCGGCGACACCTGGGATCAGCCTATCGCCGGGAATATCCATCAGCTGAACAAGCTGAAGCAGGCGAATCCACACCTGAAGACGATCATCTCGGTGGGCGGGTGGACCTGGTCGAACCGCTTCAGCGATGTGGCCGCCAGCCAGGTGACGCGCGAGACGTTCGCCAATTCCGCCGTCGACTTCCTGCGCAAGTTCAATTTTGACGGCATCGATTTGGACTGGGAATACCCGGTATCCGGCGGGTTGCCTGGCAATAGTTATCGCTCGGAGGATAAGCAAAACTATACGAAGCTGCTGCGGGAAATCCGGAACAAGCTGGATGCGGCCGGGGCTGCCGATGGCAAGAGATATTTGCTGACGATCGCTTCCGGGGCTTCCCCTTCCTTCGTCAGCAATACGGAGCTAGGCAATATCGCCTCCATCGTCGATTGGATCAATATTATGACCTATGATTTCAACGGCGGCTGGCAACAGATTACAGCTCACAATGCACCGTTGTACAACGATCCGGCGGCAGGCAACGCAGGCGTGCCAAGCGCTTCGGTATTTAATGCCGACACGGCGGTACAAGGTCACTTGAACGCAGGTGTGCCTGCGAGTAAATTGGTGCTGGGCATTCCGTTCTACGGTCGTGGTTGGGACGGGGTGAACAACGCGGGCAACGGACAATACCAAAGCGCCAGCGGGGCTTCATCCGTCGGAACTTGGGAAGCCGGCTCGTTTGATTTCTACGATTTGGAAGCGAACTATATCAACAAAAACGGGTATACCCGGTATTGGAACGATACGGCCAAGGTGCCTTACCTATATAATCCGTCCAACCGGCGTTTCATCTCCTACGACGATTCGCAGTCGATCGGCTTTAAAACCGACTACATCAAGAATCGCGGCCTCGCCGGCGCGATGTTCTGGGAACTGAGCGGTGACCGTAACAAAACGCTGCAAACCAAACTCAGAAACGACTTGGGCGGAGGAGTGACCCCTCCGGTGGATACGATAGCTCCGTCTGCCCCGACTTCTGTTACGGCAACCTCCAAAACGTCCAGCTCCGTGACGTTAACCTGGCAGCCGTCAACTGATAACGTGGGCGTTGTTGGGTACAATGTCTACCAGAACGGAACGCAAGCCGCCAGCGTATCGGGGACGACGGCAACGATCAGCGGCCTAGCGCCTGCTACGGCATATAGCTTTACGGTCGTTGCACGGGATGCGGCGGGCAATGTCTCACCGGCCAGCACACCGCTCTCGGTAACGACGGAACCAGGAACGAACCCGGGTGATACGACGGCACCAACCACGCCGGGCAACGTTACGGTGACAGCCAAAACTTCGTCCAGCGTGAGCCTGAGCTGGGGGGCTTCGTCTGATAACGTCGGTGTGACCGGATATGAGGTGTATAACGGCAATCAATTGGCCACGACGGTGTCTGGGACGACGGCTACCCTCACAGGCCTCGCGCCTTCGACTTCCTATACATTTACCGTTAAGGCGAAAGACGCGGCCGGCAACAGCTCGGCTGCGAGCAGCCCAGTGACCGCAACGACGGATCCGACAGGTACGGGTCCGGCGACGTGGGCGCCTTATACCGCGTACACCGTCAATCAACTCGTGACGTATAACGGTGTAACCTATAAAGTGATTCAAGCCCACACTTCGCTGCCGGGTTGGGAGCCGGATAAGGTGCCGGCTTTGTTCCAGGCACAATGAAGCCTTGAGCAGAACGAGAAAGGGAGAGTTTTGATAGTTAAAATTTCGAATATCTGACATTGCGTGAACGCTTTCAATTTTTCTATTGACGCTAAGAAGAGCTTGAATTATTATAGTCACATAACCGAAAACCAAATGACTTTTGGCGTGTTACCGTTGATCTAGAATGGGCATGAGCCAAGGAAAGCAGTCCTACTTTATATAGGCTTCTTTTCTTGGCTCTTATTTTTTTGCGCCCGTTTCTCCTGGTACTTCGGGAACAGGCATAGAGTTCCCGCAAAGTTGCCAGAATATAGGAAGTCAGATAGGAGGAGAGTCACTTGTTTTCCAAATGGAGAAAGAAAAACACCGAGAATCCAGTAATAGAGATCTTATCGCCGCTAACGGGAGAGGCCGTTGCCCTCACGCAAGTGCCAGACGAGGCTTTTGCCGGGGGTCATATGGGGCCGGGATTGGCAGTCGAGCCCAGCGAAGGGCGACTGGTGGCGCCGTTTGACGGCAAAATCATTCATGTGATCAAGAGCAGCCATGCCGTGATGATGGAGCATCCGTCTGGCTTGCAGTTTCTGTTCCATCTCGGCATTAATACGGTGTCCCTCAAAGGCGAGGGCTTTACCGCCCATGTCGCCGTGGGAGACAAAGTGAAAGCGGGTCAGCTGCTGATCGAATTCGATCTCGCGAGCATTCGTGAGGCGGGGTATCCATTGATTTCCCCAATTATAGTAACAAACGCCGGAGAAGTGACGAACAGCGTGGAAACCCTCACCGGTCCTGTGACGGCAGGCGGAAACGTCATTTTGAAGGCGGTTTTACAATAAAATTTAGGTAGTAAGGAAAGGATGGTTTGTGCATGCTAGCTTTTCTCCAGAAAATCGGTAAGTCATTGATGCTGCCGGTTGCAACACTGCCTGCGGCGGCGATTCTGCTCAGGTTCGGCAGCATCGACTACATCAAGGATTTTCACATGGGGGATGGGGTAGGGGGATTTCTCAACACGTATATCGCTCCGTTCCTGGCAGCAGGCGGGGGAACGATCTTCGACAATCTTCCGCTCATTTTTGCTGTCGGCGTAGCGATCGGTTTGGCCGGAGACGCGGTGGCCGCTTTGTCCGCAGTTATCGGTCATCTGATTTTGCTGAACGTGCTTGGTAGAGTACCCGGCATTTTCCCAGGACTCATGCAATCCGCCGATACGAAATTGGACATGGGCGTTCTTGGCGGGATTATCGTAGGTTGCATTTCGGCCTATCTTTACAAACGGTACCATAATATCAAGCTGCCGGATTGGTTAGGGTTCTTCGGGGGCAAACGTTTTGTTCCAATGGTTACCGCGATAACGATGGTTGTTGTCGGGTTGATTTTCGGCTTGATTTGGGGCCCTGTTCAAAACGCTCTGGATATCTTTGGCGACTGGGTTACCAGCTTGGGTGGTATCGGTTCGGCTATCCATATCGTCGCTAACCGCTTGTTGATTCCGTTTGGTCTGCACCATATCATCAACTCGATCGTATGGTTCCAAATCGGCGACTTTACTGATGCAGCCGGTCAAGTGGTTCATGGCGACCTGCATCGTTTCTTCGCAGGTGACAAAACAGCAGGCATGTTCATGACCGGCTTCTTCCCGATCATGATGTTTGGTCTTCCGGCCGCTGCCTTTGCGATTATTCATACGGCGAAACCGGAAAGACGCAAAATGGTTAGCTCCATTTTCTTGGGGGCCGCATTAGCTTCCTTCCTGACAGGGATCACGGAGCCGTTAGAGTTTGCCTTTATGTTCGTTGCTCCACTGCTTTATGCTGTTCACGCTGTCCTGTCGGGGATCGCGGCTTATGTTACTTACGCGGTCGGCATGAAACTGGGCTTCGGCTTCTCCGCCGGTTTCATCGATTATGCGATCAACTATCAAATCTCAACCAAACCGCTGTTGCTCATTCCGATTGGTCTTGCTACGGCGGTCGTATACTATGTGATCTTCCGCTTTATGATCGTCAAGTTTAATTTGAAAACGCCAGGTCGTGAAGACGCGGAAGACATTGCCGAAGTGGTCGAGGAAGCCCTTGCCGGAACGGGGAAGGCAAGTAGCGACAACCGTTCGGCCAAAATCCTGGCTAACATAGGCGGATCGGACAAC
The DNA here is from genome assembly GCF_014947195.2 of Paenibacillus rhizolycopersici. NCBI lineage: Bacteria > Bacillati > Bacillota > Bacilli > Caryophanales > Paenibacillaceae > Paenibacillus > Paenibacillus rhizolycopersici. Next base: position 6,039 of record NZ_JADCNN020000013.1, read on the forward strand.
ATCGAGTCCGTGGATGCGTGCATTACCCGCCTTCGCCTCGTCGTCAAGGACGATAAACAGGTCAACGATGCCGCTTTGAAACAGCTGGGTGCATCGGGTGTCATGAGACTCGGCAAAGGCGCAGTCCAAGTCGTGTTCGGACCACAATCCGAAGCGATCAAGGATGACATCAAAAAATTGCTGTAAGGCAACGCACGTTATGCAAAGCAGGGCGGAATTGCACTTCCGCCTTGCTTTTTTATTTTACGGCTCAAACGAGCGAAAGGATTCAAAATTCTGTCTAAACCTTGTCAGCCGGACCTCGACTTATGTAAAGTTAAGTCGATGGAAGACGGGCTAAAGGGGATTATTTGATGTCTTACAAATTCACGAAATGGCTGATTTTGATCGTTCCGACGTTGGTTGTTGGGGTATGGGAGGTGGTACGTCACCAGTTTCTCATGCCTTATGTGTCAATGGAGCTGGGCAATGTGTTAACACCGATCCTATTATTCGCGGTGAGTATTACCTTGTTGTACCGCTGGTTTGCTTACCTGGAACGCATGCAGGAGGAGCTGCAGCGGGAAAGGGCGCTAAAGGCTCGGTTGGAACAGCGGGAGCAGCTGGCTCGGGAGCTTCATGACGGTATCGCGCAATCGTTGTTTTTGCTGTCTGTGAAAGTGGACCGGGCTGAACGTCGGCAACCGGCGTCAAACGGAGCTTACGACTGGAATGAACTGCGTAAAACGATTCATGAAGTGAATCGTTATGTGCGCGAAGCCATTTCTGACCTTCGAATTCCGCCGAATGTGAAGGAAGGCGAGACGGATGAAACCTCGATGTCGGCACTGATCCGCCGGATCGCCGCCGAACAGCAGCTCACTTTGCGTTTGGATTGGCACCTAGAGGAAACCAATTGGCTGCCGAAAGCGAAGATGGAGTTGTTATCCTGCGTGCGAGAAGCGGTCGTCAATGCAGCGAAGCATGCGGGTGTGCAAGACATTGAGATCACATCATGGGGAGATAACCGCGACTTCGTCATGAAAATCATCGATCATGGATGTGGTTTCGCACCGGAAGACGCTGTGAATCTAAGGCGATACGGTCTGCGAATCATGCGGGAGCGGGCGAACGAGATGGGCTGGGAACTGCTTGTCGCTTCCCAGACGGGAAGAACAACGATCGAAATACGAGGAGGAGACGGTTGTGATGAAGGTCCGGGTACTGGTCGTTGACGATCACCCTCATGCGCGTGAAGCCATTGGGGAGATCTTGGCCGAGGATGAAACGTTCGAAATTGTGGCTTATGCGGAAAATGGAGATGAGGCGATGGCCCAAACGGAGCGTTGGATGCCTGATTTGATCCTAATGGATATCCGTATGCCTGGAAAAGACGGTTTAGAGGCAACCCGTGAGATCAAGCTGCGCTACCCTTACGTGAAGATCGTCCTGATCACGGTGTCGGATGACGCCGCTCATCTGTTTGAAGCGCTGAAGCAGGGGGCTCAGGGGTATCTGCTCAAAAATCTGGAGCCCGGGACGTGGCTGGAGTATTTAAGAGCTATAGCCAGCGATGAAGCGCCTTTGTCCAGTGAGCTGGCCTTGCGTATTTTGCAGGAGTTTCCGGTGACCAAGAAGGAAAGCGGCGAACAACCTCCGTTAACATCCCGCGAACGGGAAATCCTCGGTTGGGTAGCCCAAGGCATGACCAATCGGGAGATCGCTGGGGTCCTGCACATTTCGGACCAGACCGTCAAAAACCATCTGAAAAACATCCTGCAGAAGCTGCATTTGGAGAATCGGGTTCAATTGACGCGATATGCTCTGGAGCAGGGATGGATCGATCGTCGAAGCTGATATTCTGTACGGATATGCCAGGCGAGGTTGTTGTGATGGAAATCACAAGGTGTGATTGCTATCCGTTCTAAACTAGGATTAGTTCCTAGTTAAAGAAGGGGGAGAAGCGGTTGAACCATCGTCTGAAGGCTGCGGTTTGCTTGCTAGGCGGAATGCTTCTGCTATCGGCGTGCACCGACGCCCCGGGGCGCTACATCGGCGGTTCGGAGCCGGCGACGGAAGCGAAAGGACCGGTGAAGTCGTTTACCGTCCATGCCAGCCCATCGGGATACGACACAACCGAAATCAAGGTCAAGCAGGGCGATACCGTGCGGATTACGCTGGAAAATACACAGGGGATGCATTCGCTAAAAATCAAAGGATACAACAAGGAAGTTCGGGGTGGCAAGACGATGACCTTCACGGCGGATCAAGCCGGGACCTTCGAGTATTCCTGCAACATCTCCTGCGGTAAGAATCATAAGGAAATGAAAGGTACCTTGATTGTAAAATAATAAGCTGACGGCTCATCACAAGATGAGGCCGCCAGCTTTTTTTGATTATAGGATAAGGACATGAGCTTAGTCCGTCCTCAAAAGTACCCCAACTGCTCCTTCGCCGCCTCCGACATGTGTTCCGGTGACCAGCGCGGTTCCCACACGATATCGACCTCCGGATTCTGGATTCCGAGCTGATCGCTGAGCACCCAGCGAACCCCGCCGACGATCGTATCATGCATCGGGCAACCTGGCGTTGTTAAGGTCATTTGGATGTATACTTGGCCTTCTTCTTCCCGAATATCGTAAACCAGCCCAAGATCAACGATATTGACTCCCAGCTCGGGATCATAAACTTCACGTAGACTTTCGCGGATTTGATCAATTCTACTCATGGATAGTACCTCCGTTTATATTGTCATTAATGAGCAAAAACCAGCGCAATCAATGCGATGTACGCCACCGAAACCATCGACAGCACGGCACCACCGGCGGCGATGACAACCTGCGACCCGAGGACCAGGCCGACGAGAACCGTTAAATTGGCGCATAGGATCAAGGTCAAGCCCAGATTCGCTTTCCGCTCATCAAGCAGATCGGCCAACAGCGGCGTTCCCGGGCGGCCGGCTTGTTTACCGTATTTGTGGGTCCACCACAGGAACGGCACGATCTTGGACATGTATCCAAGTACGGTGAACGAAACCCAGCAACCGAGATAAACCCAACCGACCGTGAGCACGGTACGGCTGTCCAGCAAGTGATCGGGGGATACGAGCGCCCGTATTGCAAACACTACGGCAAAAATCGCAAAGATTTGGCTCCCCGTTACCGTCCACTCAATGCCTGCACCGGGGCTGCGCTTATGCCGTTTGCTGCGAATTTGCAGCAGATGGACGTTAAAGCTTAATACGGCCAAGACGATTAACAGCAGCGCAGCGACTTTGTAGCCTGTCGGCAATCCGAACAGGAAAGAGGTCGCTCCCAGCAAGACGCCCGCGTTCCAGAAACCTAGGACGACGTACTCTAGGCGGGTCGGATAATCATGGGACAAATAAAACATCGGTAATAACTTATAGCTGAATCCGGTAATCAAAAGCCCGAACCAGCCCAAAGTGCCCAGCCAGATGTGAGTGCCAAACAGATTTTCGTGCAAGTTGTTATAAAGACCGGTAGCGAAGTTAATCCCCATCGCCATACCGGATAAACCCGTGAGCAGCAGATACAGGACCGCGCAAGCCGTACTGATCGTGATCGCGTTCCACGTTCCGGCTCGCCGCAGCGTAGCGGCCATGTTCCAGACGAACAGGACGATGCCCGAGAACGCAACGGTCGCAAAACCGCCGATCCAATACGTATCGCCTTGAATGAAGCCAAACAGCAGTCCGAACAGCCCTACGGAAAACAGCGCGTAATGAATATACCCAAGACGCTCGCTGTATAAGTTGGACTGCAGGATCACATTAATCAATTGATAGACAGCCCCCATGGCCAGCATGGTCGCCCATCCCAGTACGAACAGATGGACCTGGAACCAGCCGGCCGGGCCTCGAATGTCATCACCGAGCCAGCCCGTGAGAGACATGAAAGAAGTGGCGTGAAACAGGACGAATCCGAAGATCCCCGTAACGATAAATAGAAAGGGCAAGCGGGACATGGCCGGCATCAGGTTCACCTCCTTAAGGTTTGCGGATTTGGACTTTAGCGGTTCCGTCCGGTTGTTCTTCTACCGTGTAGGTACAGCCCAAGCTGTTTAATTCTTCGATCAAAAATACCGGTACCCGATCATTATGAATGTGCACCTCGTCGCCCGGTTTGCAGCGATCCAAGGCGGCTAGCGTTCGCACCATCGGCTGCGGAGGTTCGAGTCCGCGGTTGTCAAGTTCAATGAGGTTGGAGGAGCGTTCGACCGACGCGTTCTGCGCCTTTGAGGCTACCTTAGCCTCATCGACGGTCTCCAACCAGGATTTATTTTTCTTATGGACAAACGTTGTTATCCAATGTTCCTTGTCGTGCATGACCGATTGGCCGACGAGCCCCTTCATCTTCAGAAAGCCAAGCAATGGCGTGGGTTTGAAGGTGGCGTGCAATACGAAGATATCGTCTTTCCCCAGCGTTTTTACGGTGTCCATGATCATCTGGAACGGCTCCATTTTACTCTTGAGCTGCTCCCGGACGTCCAATTCAACGATTTTGGCATCTTGTCGTTCCATTGAGCTTCACCTCTTTCATCAGATTGCAATCGGGTTATCGTTTCTTAATGGCTCATCGCCGGTGCTCCATTATCCTTGCCATCTCGAGTCACCCGCAGGATAGCGGTAGCCCCCAAATAAGCGTCGTTCAGTTGATGGGTTAAAATCGGATAATCGCCTTCTTCTGTGACGGTAAACTCGACAACTGCACCTCCACCCGCCGGAAGCAACACGGTTTGCATGCCGTACAGCTCGTTCTTTGGGTTACCATCCAGATAGACGTGATCAAAGGTGGTGCCGACCACATGGAAGGAAGATACATGGTTGGGGCCCACATTCACAACGTAAAGCCGAACCTTATCGCCAATCTTGGCGAGGAAGGGATGTTCTTTTAGCGTGTGGTCATCGCCGTTAAATACGACATATTCCGGATCGCCTTGTTGGAAAGCATCCATATCGTTCTCCGCGTACCATTCGCTTTGGACGATCGTATATTCCTGATCGATATCCGCATCCGTAGGGTAACCGTCCTTCGGTTCGACGATGATCATCCCATACATTCCGTTGGCTACGTGAAGCAGCACTGGACTTACTCCGCAATGGTACATGAACACGCCGGGTGTATCGGCAGGATAGGTAAACGTTCCTTGCTCGTCGGGCATCACCTCGACGAACTTCTGGCTGGGAGCGGCATGGACGGCGTGAAAATCCATCGAATGCGGCATATCAGGGTCTAAATTGTTGAGCGTAAATTCCAGTTGATCGCCTTGCTTTACGCGCAATACCGGGCCAGGTGCCGTGCCGTTAAACGTCCAGGCATTATAGGTGACGCCTTCCGAGATCTCAATGTCGGTTCGTTGAGCGGTCATCTCGATGTGTACGGTATTCCCCTCGCGATGGACGACCGGCTCGACTGGCGGATGATTGATATGCGGCGCTTCCTCATGAGGAGCTGCTTCACGGACTGGAGGCTCCTCTGAAGGGAACGCAAACCAGGCGGCTGCGATCATGACCAGACCGGACAAACCTAGTAAGGACCACTTCAGAATGTTCCGAGATTTCATGAGTCATTCCTCTTTCTGTCGTTTATGTGTAAGCCCATGGCATTCTTGTTTGATTAGTTTCATCGTACGATGGGTTTGGGAGTCGAATTGTGATATTAATCACTTGAAAGTTGTCGAAAATGTTGTCATAAATATTTAAATTCCGATGTGTTTGGTATTGTATTCGCCTGGGACATCAAGTAAGATGGGAGGTATATTCCAACCGAATATCGCGGAAATAGGTGTTCCGGCCTTGCTTGGCCGGAGCTTAAAAGGGAAGTCCGGTGCAATGCCGGCGCGGTCCCGCCACTGTAACGGAGGAGTCGGATGCATCGAATGCCACTGGTGATCAAGTCACCGGGAAGGCCGCATCCGGCGATGATGCCGAAGCCAGGAGACCTGCCTATTTCAACGGCACTGCTGTACCTACGGGAGATAGGGAGGTGTTAAAGATGCAAGCCATCGAACAAATGATCGAAGGTCCTCTTTAGCCTATGTTGCTATCGGGGACCTTTTTTGTGTTGCAAACTATGGGTGTCATCAAGCCAAACGATGAGGAGGAAATCAACTTGGGGAACATGAACATAGTTAGCGGAAATCTGGGATATCCCAGAATCGGCGGACAACGGGAATGGAAGAAGCAAATTGAAGCCTATTGGGCAGGGAAAATTGCAGAGTTAGAGCTGCATGATCGATTGACGGAAATTCGGATGGGTCATCTTCGTTTACAGCGGGATCGGGGGATTGACGTAATCCCGGTCGGTGATTTTACCTATTACGACCACGTATTAGACACTGCGACGATGTTCGGACTGATACCGGAGCGGTTTGATTGGAACAGCGACAAATTGCCACTGGATCTATATTTCGCCATTGCTCGAGGGAACGACCAGGCGGCGGCTAGCGAGATGACGAAGTGGTTTAATACCAACTACCACTATATCGTGCCTGAACTGGGGTTCAGGGAACCGCAGGTGGTCGTCAATCGGCCGCTTATGGCTTATTTGGAAGCCAAACAGGAGCTGGGCATAGAAGGTAGACCCGTGGTGCTGGGGTTGTTCACCTTGTTGAAATTGTCTAAAGGGGAGACCGCAGGCCAAGTCGATGGCTGGATCGAAAAATTGCTGCCCCTATATGTACAGGTATTACGGGAGTTGGAAGCGGCTGGCGCCACATGGGTGCAAATGGACGAACCGGCTTTGGCCGTCTCTCTAACCGAAGAGGACGTTCGCCGGCTTGACTTGATTTATCGGACGATCGCCCGGGAAGTCCCTGATCTGCGGATCATGCTGCAAACGTATTTCGATGCCGTCGAAAGGTACGATTCGCTTGCAGAACTGCCGGTGCATGGTTTGGGACTGGATTTTGTGCACGGCCGGGACGGGAACCTGGAGGCACTGCGTCGATACGGATTTCCTGCAGGCAAGACACTTGGTGCAGGGCTTATCGATGGACGGAATATTTGGCGTACAGATTTAGACGAAACGCTAAGCCTGTTGAAAGAGATTTCTATGTTAGCCGGAGAACCGGGGTTGATCGTGCAGCCTTCCTGCAGCTTGCAGCACGTCCCGGTATCCGTGGCGGGCGAAGAGCGCTTATCCCCGGTGTTACGCGAGGCACTGGCGTTTGCCGAGCAGAAGCTGGAGGAGCTAACGAGCTTGTGCAAGGCGGCAAGCAGTGAGGGACCCGAACCGGTGCAGTTCGCGGAGAACCGCCGTGCACTGGCCGCACTCGCCGCAGATCCGGCCCGGAGCCGTGTTGCGGTGCGGGCGGCGGCGGTGCAGGCTGCTGTAGCCCCGGCGGAGCGAACTAGCGAGTTTGCACAGCGGCGGCTCTTACAGCAGGCGACATGGCGGCTTCCGTTCCTGCCCACAACGACGATTGGCAGTTTCCCGCAGACCGCCGAGGTTCGGGCTGCCCGGCAGAAATGGCGGAAAGGCGAGTGGGACCAGGATAGATATGAGGAGTTCATCCGAACGGAAGTCCGCAAATGGGTCGAGATCCAGGAGGAACTTGGGCTTGATGTGTTGGTGCACGGCGAGTTTGAACGCACCGATATGGTGGAATTTTTCGGTGAGAAGCTGCCGGGCTTTGCATTTACGCAGGGGGGCTGGGTTCAGTCTTACGGTACGCGTTGCGTCAAGCCGCCTGTGATCTACGGGGATGTCGAGTTCGCCAAGCCGATGACCGTCAAGGAAACCGCCTATGCCCAAAGCCTGACGGCTAAGCCGGTTAAAGGGATGCTAACGGGACCGATCACGATCTTGAACTGGTCATTTGTTCGAAGCGATCTATCCCGGGAGCAGGTCGCCTATCAAATTGCTTTAGCCTTACGTAAGGAGGTCGAAGCGTTAGAGCAGGCCGGTATCGGGATGATCCAGGTGGACGAGCCCGCCTTGCGCGAAGGTCTCCCCCTCAAGAGGAAGGATTGGTCGAACTATCTGGACTGGGCGGTAAAAGCGTTCCGGGTGACTACCTCCTCGGTCTTGGATACAACGCAAATTCATACGCATATGTGCTACTGCGAATTTGAAGATATCCTGGAGGAGATCCGAGCGTTGGACGCCGATGTCATTTCGATCGAAACCTCACGCAGCCATGGCGAGTTGATTCACAGCTTTGAGAAGCAGACGTACCCGCTCGGGATTGGCCTTGGCGTTTACGACATCCATAGCCCGCGTGTACCAACCGAAGCCGAGATGGTCTCTTTGATCGAGCGCGCGCTTCAAGTGCTGGACCCGGGATTGTTTTGGATCAACCCAGATTGCGGATTAAAAACCAGAGGGCAAGAGGAGACCGTCGCCTCCCTGCGGCAAATGACAGTGGCTGCTGAACAGGTTCGCAAAAAATACAAGCAACTGTAATTGACAAATGATTAGTTACCCTTTATCATAACTATTGTTCGATTAGTTACAGTTTATTTTAAAGTAACTATGAAAAAGAAAGAAGATAACAATAGAGAACATGAATAATGGAGGGAAACTAGATATGTCTAAAGTTTTATTCGTGAAAGCCAATAATCGCCCGGCGGATCAATCCGCCACTGTGAAGCTGTACGAAAGCTTCCTGCAAACCTACAAAGAAACGCATCCCTCGGATGTCGTTACTGAGTTAAACCTGTTCGAGGTTAACCTGCCGTATTATGATCTGGATATGTTGAACGGACTGTTCAAAGTCGGCAAAGGAATGCCAACTACGCCAGAGGAGCAACAAGCCGCCGAAGTGGCCAATGCTTACTTGGAGCAGTTCTTGCAAGCCGATAAAGTCGTGTTTGCGTTCCCGCTGTGGAACTTCACCATTCCGGCGCAGCTGTTGACGTACCTGTTCTACCTGAACCAAGCCGGCAAAACGTTCAAATACACCGAACAAGGTCCGGTTGGCCTGGTTGGCGATAAGAAGGTCGCTTTGCTGCAAGCACGCGGCGGCGTTTATTCCGAAGGTCCAATGACCGCGCTGGAAATGTCCCTGAACTATGTGAAGAACACGCTGGCCTTCTGGGGGATTAACGATCCGGAAGCCGTAGTTGTTGAGGGACACAACCAATTCCCGGACCGTGCCGAGGAAATCATCCAGGACGGCGTAAAACGCGCAGCCGAGCTGGCAGCGAAGTTCTAATTTCACGATCTTGCCTAAAAAGAAGTCTGAGCCGTTTCATTGACGGTTCAGACTTCTTTTGCGTTTCATTGCCCGCCTAGGCGGAATTAATCCATTTGCGCCGGCTTACCGAATACAATTATACTCACCTTATATAATTGAAGGAGTTGCGACGCATCATGTACAACGAATTGGAAATGGTTTTAAAGTTATGTTTGGCCCTATTGTTTGGTTTGTTTATCGGAATCGACCGGCAATTGAAACAGAAACCGCTGGGGATCAAAACGAGTATGGTCATCTGTATCGCCAGTTGCCTGGTGACGATCGTATCGATTGAAGCCTTCGCCAAATTCGCCGGCCCGGATCATCCGAACATGGACCCCATGCGGCTGGCCGCGCAAATCGTCAGCGGGATTGGTTTCCTGGGGGCTGGAGCGATTCTGCGCCGGAGCAATGAGGGGATTTCCGGCCTCACCTCTGCGGCGATGATTTGGGCTGCATCGGGAATCGGGATCGCTATCGGGACCGGATTTTATCTGGAAGCCGGGCTAACGGTCATTTTGCTGATCCTCTCGGTGAATTTCGTCCCCTACGTTATTAAATGGATTGGACCCTATAAACTGAACCAACGCGACGTATCCATCAAAATTGTCATGGAGGATCACGGAAACGTGACGGAGTTGATCCGCATTATCGAGCGTAAGGACAACAAGGGGCGGAAGGCCAAAGCGAACCAACACCGGATCCGACGTCTGAAAATCAAGGATCTGGAGGAAGGACGTCAACGGGTGGATATGGTGATTACCGCATCGGAGAAGGAGTATACGACGGAGCTTTATCATTTTCTGCGTACGATCGACCATGTCATCAGCGTTGAAGTGGAAAATCTATAGTCTCTTTGCACGTTTGGTTTAACTTCAGTTTACATTCCCAATGTAGTCTTTTCCTAGGGCCAGCGCTTTCGGCTCATCTTGCTTCAGATAGAGATAGAAGGGAAGAGAATCTCATGCCAAGGAATAACGCTAAATCGATGGATACGGATCGTACGGTGAACAACGGAGGGGTGGGCTCCAAAGCTTTTTTTCGTCTTCTTCGGGAAACGAAGCCCCCTCTGCGTCTGTTTGCCGTGGCGATCGTGCTCAGCTTGCTGTCGACGCTGGTCAGCCTCGTGATCCCGATGTTCACGAAGAATCTCGTCGACGGCTTTTCGCTGTCTTCGATCAGCGGTTTGCAGATCGTCTGGATCGGCGTCGCTTTCATCGGGATGTCCGTCGCTTCAGGCTTATCGATCTTTCTGTTGAATTATACGGGACAGCGAATGGTCGCCGGTCTCCGGGATCGCTTATGGAAGAAAATGCTTCGCTTGCCGGTATCCTACTTCGACAATAACCGGACCGGGGAGTCGGTCAGCCGGATGACCAACGACACCGGGATCATCAAAGCGTTGATCTCCGAGCAGGTTGCCGGCTTTTTCAGCGGAATCATCTCCATCCTCGGCGCGGTGGCCGTCCTGTTCTATTTGAACTGGAAAATGACTCTAATCATGTTTGCGGTGATTCCTTTGGCCGCTTTGATCCTCGTGCCGTTAGGCCGAACGATGTTCAAAATTTCGCTCGCCATGCAAGACGAGACGGCCTCTTTTACGGCGGTTTTGAGTCAAGTCCTATCGGAAATTCGGTTGGTTAAGTCTTCTAACGCGGAGCGGAAGGAGTACGAAAGCGGTAGCCAGGCGATCGGAAAGCTGCTCTCCTTTGGGGTGCGCGAAGGCAAAGTCATGGCTTGGATTAGCCCGTTCATGGCCTTCGTTATGATGATGCTGCTTGTCGTGGTGATCGGCTATGGCGGGATGCAGGTCGCAAGCGGCGGGTTGTCAGCCGGGGAATTGGTAGCGTTTATTTTGTATCTTGTGCAGATCGTCATGCCGATGACGCAGCTCACGACATTCTTCACCCAACTGCAGAAAGCGAAAGGGGCGACCGAGCGGATTCTTCATACGCTGGATGCGGAGGAGGAGCCTTTCGGTGAAGGACAAGAGATCACGAAGGCTGACCGGCCATTGATCGTGGACGGGATCACCTTCGGGTATAAGCCGGACGAGCCGGTGCTCCAGGAGGTTTCTTTTACGATGGAGCCGGGGACGGTAACGGCGGTGGTCGGCCCCAGCGGCGGCGGGAAAACGACGTTATTCTCCCTGCTGGAGCGGTTTTATGTGCCGCAGCAGGGCACCATCCGACTGGGAGAAGAATCGATCGATTCATTTACACTTCGCTCCTGGCGCGGCATGATCGGGTACGTCTCACAAGAAAGCCCGATTATCGCCGGAACGATCCGTGAGAATCTTTGCTACGGCATCGAGCGTGAAATTAGCGAAGCGGAAGTACAACAGGCGGCGAAGATGGCTTATGCCGACGGCTTTATCGCCGAGCTGCCGAAGGGGTTCGATACCGATGTCGGTGAACGCGGGGTCAAGCTGTCAGGCGGGCAACGGCAGCGGATCGCGATCGCGCGGGCACTGCTGCGCGATCCGAAGATCCTCATGCTGGATGAAGCCACCTCCAGCCTGGACAGCCGCTCAGAATTCGTCGTGCAGAAGGCGCTCAAAAACCTGATGCAAGGCCGGACGACGATCGTGATCGCTCACCGGCTATCCACGGTCGTAGGGGCGGACCAGCTGATTTTTATCGAAAAAGGGAAAGTGACAGGAAGGGGAACACACGACCAACTGCTGCACCAACACGCCATGTATCGTGAGTTTGCCTCGCAGCAGCTGCAAATCGCCGCAAGCGCCGAAGGGACGGAGGAGTTCACGAACGAGGAAGAAGGGAAGGACCATGGTTAAAATTCTCGTCGTTGACGACGACCCGCATATTCGTGAGCTGGTTCGTCTATTCCTGGAGGAAGCGGGGATGGATCAGATCAAGGAGGCGGGGAACGGCCGCGAGGCGTTAGCTCTGGTGGAATCGGAAAGGATCGACCTGGTGATCCTGGACATCATGATGCCGGAGATGGACGGCTGGGAGTTATGTCGTGAGCTGCGCCGGGATTATGAGATGCCGCTGCTTATGCTGACAGCTAAAGGAGAAACCCGCCAAGTGGTTAAGGGCTTTGAGCTGGGTACGGACGATTATCTCGTCAAACCATTCGAACCGGCAGAGCTCATCGCACGGGTGAAGGCGCTGCTTAAGCGTTATCAGGTGTCGATATCTCAGACCGTAACGATCGGTTCGCTGCGAATGAATCGCAAGACGTTTGAGGCAGATCGCGGCGAAGAGCGAATTACGCTGCCGCTCAAAGAATTCGAGCTGCTGTTTAAGCTTGGCAGTCATGCGGGGCGCACCCTCACCCGAGAGCAGTTGATCGAGGAAATTTGGGGGTATGATTTCGAGGGGAATGAACGTACGCTCGACGTGCATATCAATCGTCTCCGTGAACGGTTCCCCGAGGAGAGCTTCGGATTCAAGATCCGCACGATTCGTGGACTTGGCTACCGTCTGGAGGTGGGCGAACGTTGACCTTCTGGAGGAGAGTAGGTAAGATTTTGCTCCGAATCGGCCAGGTCCTACTCATCTTCATCGGTTTTGGGGCGACCTGGACCTTAGCCAGCTGGATTACCTCGGCGATTTACCGAAAGGCAGAGCCCCCTTATTCTGCTTTTGTCATGGATCTGTTGAATGTGTTTCTTGGAGTCCTGTTATTTTTCTTGATCGTTTTCCTGCTCTCCCTTCTGTTACGGCCTCATCAACTGAAGATGCTGAATGCCATTATCGACGGGATACGCCGCATCGCTAAAGGGGATTTTACCGTCCGACTGGAAGGCTTCGAGAAGCTGCGGGAGTTCGAAACCATCGTGAACAGCATTAACGAAATGGCTGGAGCCCTGGGGCAAATGGAAACGATGCGACAGGATTTCATCTCCAATGTGTCGCATGAGATCCAGTCTCCGCTGACTTCGATTCGCGGATTTGCCAGAGCTTTGCGTAGGCCGGATCTGTCTCCAGAGAAACGTAACCATTACCTGGAGATCATCGAATCGGAAAGCCGCCGCTTATCGCAAATGAGCGACAATTTGCTGAAGCTATCCTCCCTCGAGGCAGACCGGGGTTCGTTGCAGACGAACCGGTTTCGGCTCGATCGCCAGCTGCAAAACGTGGTGCTGGCCTGCGAACCCCAGTGGCTTGCCAAGAACATTCAAATTCAGTTGGATGTCAGCAAGCTTGAGGTCGAAGGGGCCGAAGACCTGCTGAGCCAAGTGTGGATGAATTTGCTGCACAATGGTATCAAGTTTACGCCGGAGGGCGGGGAGATTGGAGTTTCCTTGATGACTCAAGAGGACAAGGCAGTGGTCACCGTGACGGATAACGGGATTGGCATCTCCGAGCCGGATTTGGTCCATATCTTCGAGCGTTTCTACAAAGCGGACAAATCCCGCACACGCAGCAGTGGGGGCAGCGGGCTTGGACTCTCCATCGTTAAGAAAATCGTGGACATTCATGAAGGGGAGATTACCGTCGTCTCCGAGAGAGGAAAAGGCTCGAGTTTCAGGGTCGCCATCCCTTTCCGCTGGAAACCATAACCGGGGGAAATTGTAACCTTTTATTTGTATCTGGGGGCAACAGACATGGTATGATGTTACTGTGCTCGTGTCTAACCAGCTCAAATAAAGGATGATTGGATGAATGAGTAAACGAATTTTGATTGTCGATGATGATGAAAAAATCGCAAAACTGATCGAGATATATTTAACGAACGAAGGTTATGACGTATTGAAGGCGGAGGACGGCTTACGGGCGCTGGAGATCACCGAGCAGGATGAGGTTGATCTGGTGATTCTGGACGTCATGCTTCCCGGTCTCGATGGCATCTCCGTCTGTATGAAGATTCGTGAATCGCAGACTACGCCGATCCTCATGTTAAGCGCGAGGGACGGCGATATGGATAAGATTACCGGGCTGATGACCGGAGCGGATGATTATATGGTGAAGCCGTTTAATCCGTTGGAGCTAGTCGCTCGCGTGAAATCGCTGCTTCGCCGCTCCTCCTACACCGCGCAGCCGCAGGTTTCGCCGCAGACGTCGCAAGAGCATATCATCAAGATCGCCTCGCTTTCGATTGATAAAGAGACGCATACCGCGACGGTGGATGGCAATCCGCTGAAGTTGACGCCCATCGAATTCGGCATTCTGTATTTGCTGGCCAGCCATCCCGGGCGGGTGTTTGGTTCCGAGGAGATCTTCGAGCTGATCTGGAAGGATAAATATCTGGATAGCAGCAATTCCGTAACGGTGCATATCAGCCGTCTCCGGGATAAGCTGGAGAAGGAAATGGACGGGGAGAAGCTGATTCGTACCGTATGGGGGGTCGGCTATAAACTTGAAAGCTAGCCTGCGTTTTCTAGCCTGGTTGTTTTGGACGATCGTCGCTTCGTTAATCTCGCTGTTCCTGCTCATTTTGCTGGCGCGTTTGTTCTTTTTCTTCTTCCCGAGCATGACGGTATACAATGTCGTCCTTTGGATTAACCGGAACATCGGTTTCCCGGAAGCTTATTATTTGACGGGCGTGCCGATTCTCATGTTGTTTTCATTGTATTTTTACCGCCGCAGCATTCGCCGTCATGAGAAGAAGTACCTGGAGCTGCTGATTGAGGAAGTACATAAAATCGAAGCCGGTTCCGTGCGGAAAATTCCCGTGGAGAACGTCGGGCAGCTTGGGCAGCTCGCCACCGACATCAATCGTATGGTTGATCGGCTAGTCACTTCGATCGAGGACGAGCGACGGGCGGAACAAACGAAAAACGAACTGATCACGAACGTTTCTCATGATTTGCGTACCCCGCTCACCTCCATTACTGGTTATTTGGGGCTGATCGAAGAGGACCGTTATCGCGACGAGGTCGAGCTGCGTTATTACGTCAGCATGGCCTATGAGGAATCGCTTCGGTTGAAGCAGCTCCTGCAGGATTTGTTCGAGTACACTCGGATGCAGAACAAAGAGATGAAGCTGCAGCTTACGCGGATTAATCTCGTGGAAATGCTCCATCAAATGGCCGCTCATTTCGGCTGGCAGCTGCAGGAGAACGGAATGGAATGCCGGTTGTACCTGCAAGGGACGCTGTACGTTCAAGCAGACGGGGACAAGCTTCGCCGGGTTTACGAGAATCTGATTACCAATGCCATTCGGTACGGGCACGACGGTAAGTATTTGGACATCCGAGGTTGGCAGGAGGACGATGAGATAGTTACGGAGGTCGTCAATTACGGCGATCCGATCCCAACAGCGGACTTACCGCATCTCTTCGACCGTTTCTACCGCGTAGAGAAGTCGCGTGCTTCTCATACGGGCGGCTCCGGCATCGGTCTTGCGATCGCTAAGCATATCGTGGATCTGCATCAAGGTACGATATCCGCAGACAGTAACGAATACCGCACGGCTTTTACGGTCCGTTTACACCGAGACAGCGCGAAAAATTCATCTGGATTTACTCCATGACGCCGTAAGGCGTCTTTTTGTTTAACGAAAACGCAGTAAATTCTTAAGGAAAACTTAACAATTTCTTAGACGGGACGCAAACTCTATTCGGCATAATGGACGAAGCGAGGCAAAGATCATGCTAAAAGATCAAGATAAAAGAGAAAGAGAGCCTTGCCCTGAAAGCTGGGAGAGAAAGTGAGGAATCAACCAATGAAGACTCGTTCTATGGATTTACTTTACCGCGAATATAAAAATGACGTATTTCGATATTTGTATAGCATGTGCCGTAATTCGCATGTTGCCGAGGATTTGATGCAGGAGACCTTTTGCCGGGCGCTGATGCATCTTCACGAGGCGGATGGGAAGAGGGCCAAGGCATGGCTGCTTCGGGTTGCCCACAATGCCTATATCGATTTGTTGCGCAAGGAAAGCCGGTCGTCTACTTACGAAAATGAATTCTTTCACCGCTATCCGAGCGAGGATACGCCGGAAAAATCCGTGCTCGGCGAGGAGAACCGTCGGGAGCTTTATGCGCAATTGTCCTTGCTGCAGCCTAATCAGCAGCATGCGGTGCTGCTTTACGATGTGCATGGATTCTCTTATCAGGAATCGGCGGATCTCATGGGCATCTCGTTATCCCATTTCAAAATCGTGTTGTACCGCGCCAGACAAAAGTTACGCCGGTCCCGCGAAACGGCCTGATACTTCTTATATCGATCCTCAAGAGGCTGCCTTCGGGCAGTCTTTTGCTTTTGTTCCCTGTTCATTTAGGCCCTTTTGATGTAGGATATTACCAGAAATCGCCTTTAATGAAGGAGGACTTATCCAATGACTACTTTGCCTAATCATTTGCAAGATACCGTAACGTTAAACAACGGAGTCCAAATGCCTTGGCTGGGGCTCGGCGTCTTTAAGGCCAAAGAAGGCGATGAAGTGGTGCAAGCCGTCAAGTCGGCCATCCGCCATGGATACCGCAGTATTGACACCGCTTCCGCTTATCGCAATGAAGAGGGAGTGGGCCAAGCCGTCCAGAGTGCACTGCAGGAGAATAGCCTCCGAAGGGAAGATGTGTTTATCACGTCGAAGGTCTGGAACTCGGAGCAGGGGTACGAAACGACGTTGAAGTCTTTTGACGACAGCCTAAAGCGCTTGGGTCTTGAGTATTTGGATTTATTTCTGGTACATTGGCCGGTGAAGGGGAAATATAAGGAGACATGGCGGGCGCTGGAACAAGTGTACGCAGAAGGCAAGGTGCGAGCAATTGGCGTCAGCAATTTCCAAATTCATCATTTGGAGGACCTGCTGTCCGAAGCGAAGGTCGTGCCGGTGGTCAATCAAGTGGAGTTCCATCCCTACTTGACTCAAAAGGATCTGCTGAGCTATTGCCGGGATAAAGGCATTCAATTGGAAGCCTGGTCGCCGCTCGGTCAAGGCCATTTGTTGGAGCATGCAACCTTGCAAGGCATCGCCGCGAAGGTTGGAAAAACCGTGGCCCAGGTCATTTTGCGTTGGGATTTGCAACTGGGTGTGGTCACCATTCCGAAATCGGTGCGTGAAGCTCGGATCCTCGAAAATGCCGATGTATTTGATTTCGAACTGAGTACGGAGGATATCCTGGCGATTGACGGGTTAAACCGCAATCAGCGCTTCGGGTCGGACCCGGATACAAACATTCCCAAATAACCAATTAAACCATTTCAATTTCAGATGAAGTGAGGTCAAGATGAACCAGACAACTGCCGTCAAAGCGGCAAATCCCGCATTTACGGTGTACCCGATTCTATTCGCAATCAGCACCGTGCATTTGTTGAACGACACGATGCAATCGGCAATTCCCGCCTTATTTCCGGTCTTGCGCGAATCGCTTCTCTTATCCTACGGGCAAATCGGCTGGATTTCGTTCGCCATGAATATGACGGCGTCCTTGTTTCAGCCTTTGGTGGGCTTGTACTCGGATGTCCGGCCCCGGCCGTACATCCTGCCGCTGGGGGTTTGCTTTACGCTGGCGGGCATCGTCATGCTGGCGTTTGCCCCAAGCTATGCGTTCATCCTGCTCGCGGTCACCTCGATCGGGCTGGGATCGTCGGTATTCCATCCCGAGTCTTCGCGCGTAGCTTATTTGGCGGCGGGTTCGAGACGAGGACTGGCGCAATCCATATTTCAGGTCGGCGGGAACCTCGGCGCTTCCTTAGGTCCCATCATGTCGGCTTTGATTTTTATCCCTTTGGGTCAGACTAGCGTAGCCTGGTTCGCCTTGGCGGCGGTCGCCGCGATCGTCATCCAGTTTTACGTGGCGAGATGGTATGGCGGGCAGGATCTGAAGCCACGCAAGCCTCGTGCTGTCGGATCTGCGGCTACTGGCGGCGAAGTTGTCCAGCCGAAGAGCCGGCTTAGCCGGGGGAAGGTCATGCTGGCCATCACCGTTCTGGTACTGTTGCTATTCTCCAAGAACGTGTATTCGATCAGCATCTCGACGTTTTATTCTTTTTTCCTGATGGATCATTACGGGGTAGCCAAGGATACCGCTCAGTGGTATATCTTCGCTTTCTTGGCTGCAGCGGCAGTCGGTACGTTCTTCGGTGGACCGATGGCGGACCGCTATGGTCGGCGTAACATCATTTGGGTGTCCATTCTCGGGACCGCACCGTTTTCGCTGTTGCTCCCGTATGCCAATTTGTTTTGGTCAGGCGTGCTGGTCGTGATCGCCGGGTTTATCATGTCCTCGGCGTTCTCGATCATCGTCGTGTATGCGCAGGAATTGTTGCCGGGGAAGGTAGGACTCGTCTCAGGCTTGTTCTTCGGTTTATCGTTTGGTCTTGGCGGCTTGGGTTCCGCCGTGCTTGGCAATTTTGCCGACCAAGCGGGCATCCTGTTCATCATGCAGGTCTGCTCCTTGCTGCCGTTAATCGGTCTGCTCGCCGTACTGCTGCCGAAGGATGAGGCTTTAAAGCAACAGGAGGCGACAAGCTGATGTTGCCGGGAATCGCTGATGCGGAGGGGTTGTGTGAGGCAATCCGCCAACAGACCGAAATGATGGCCGATTTGCGTCTCGTTGCCGAGTTGGGACTTCCCCAAGGCTGCATTGCCGCCGGCTATATCCGAAACTTTGTCTGGGATGTGCTGCATGGCTATACCGTTCGGACGCCGCTGCAAGATGCGGATGTTCTCTACTTTGATCCGTTGTGTTTGGATGAAGAGGCGGAGAAAGCCTATGATGCAAAGTTACGCGAACGCAACCCGCGGCTGAATTGGTCGGCGAAAAATCAGGCGCGCATGCATTTGCGTAATGGTGCGGCGCCATACCTCTCGGTCGAGGACGCGATGAAGCGCTGGCCCGAAACGGCGACAGCGGTGGGCGCTCGTTTAGACGCTGAGGGAGAGGTCGAGATCATTGCGCCTTTGGGTTTGGCTGACCTCTTGTCGCTTCAAGTCCGGCAGGGCCCATATTTCCATGATGACGCTGTGTTCCGGCAGCGTGTTAATGGCAAGGCCTGGCTCAGCCGCTGGCCGCGGCTGGTGCTGGTCGAGGAGGAGGACAGGGGGAGGGGCGACACGTCGCAAATGCGATGATCGGGAACCTTCGCTCTGTTCTAACGGACTCAGGTGACGTTAAATAGAGTCAGAATGCTTGAAATGGATGAGTAACGGACTCCAGAGACCTTATATTCCAGGATTTGCTCCTAACAGAGACAAATCAGGATGAATAACGTCATTGGGGTCCGTTAGATTTTTTACACGTACGAAATGGTTCGAATAAGGTCTATGAGGTCCGTTAGGATTTCAAGTGCAGTCACTCCCACCCACAAAACTTCCTGCTACCCTCCCGCATTTCATGGTAAAATTTGATTGTTACTGGTTTTGATCCATACATAGGGAGAGTAGGATACATGAAGAACTCGAGAGGTTATTTCTATTATTTCGTCTGGATGATCGGAGCGCTGGTGCTGATGTATTACGGAAATCAGTTCACCGACATGATGAATCACAAGACACAAACTCTTTATAAAATCGAATACGGCTTGATCGGCAAAATCGTGTACGGGTTGGCGTTTGGATTGTACTTAAGTTTCCTGAACGGCTTCCCGAACCGGCGGAAGTTCCATCGCCCGCTGTTTGCGTTTGTATTTGTGCCCAGCTTCCTGCTGCTGATTTATCCGATCATCACGATCTACGTCAAACAGATTTATATTGTGGGTTATTTCGAGATTGTGAGAGATCCGCAGTTCTTTTTCTTCGGGATGTTAAGCGCCTTGTCCTTGATGAAAAGCACGTTTACGACCCGATAACGGGAAACTGTTGGTGATGGAGGAGGAATAGGAATGGCAAAAATATTGGTGTTAGGCGGCTCGCGTTATTTCGGCAAAAGACTCGTCAATCGGCTGGCGGAATCCGGCCGACATGATGTGACGGTAGCAACCCGTGGGCTAGCGGAGGTTCGGTTTGATGCGCCGGTCACACAGCTTCGGATGGACCGAACCAACGAGGACTCCCTACGGGAAGCGGCTACGGCCGGACCCTGGGATAGGGTTTACGACAACATCTGTTATTCGCCGGATGAGGCGCTTGCTGCCGTGCGAGCCTTCAAAGGTCGCGTTGGGCAGTACATCTTGACCTCCACCTTATCGGTTTATCAGTTAGGCAAAGTGCCCTTGGTCGAAGCGGACTTCGATCCTTACAATTACGAGCTGAAACTCGGGGATAAACAGGCTTTCGATTATGGGGAAGGGAAACGATTGGCCGAAACGGCCTTGTTCCAAGAAGCTGATTTTCCGGTGAGCGCACTGCGGATTCCGATTGTCCTGGGGCCGGATGATTATACGCGTCGGCTGCATTTTCACGTCGAGCATGTCCAGCAGGGGCTGCCGATTGGCATGCCGAATCCGGAAGCGGCGATGTCTTTCATCACGTCGGCAGAGACGGCCCAATTTCTGGCCTGGCTAGGGGAAACCGGGCTTACGGGGCCGATGAACGCCTGCTCGGATGGGAATATGACCATTGGCGGCATCGTCCGCTTAATCGAGAACATCACCGGTAAACCGGCCTTGATCGAACGCGAAACGGCTCAGGAGCATCAATCTCCGTTTGGCATCCCGGCCTCATGGGTGATGGACAATTCGAAAGCGCATGAAGCCGGGTACCGATTCGAAGCGCTGGACGAGTGGCTGCCTGAATTAGTCCGGCACATTGCGGCAAGCGGACAATAGGAGTGAGGTTCAAGAGATGTCTTTGGCAAATCGAACGGTGATCGTAACAGGAGCGGGCCAAGGCATCGGCCGCGGTGTCGCGGAAGCTTACGCCCAGGAAGGCGCGTCTGTCGTTCTGGCGGAGCTGAATGAGGAAACCGGTAGATCGGCTGCTGAGGCGATCCGGCGGGCGGGGGGCCGTGCCTTATTCGTGCCATATGATGTACGGAAGGAAGCGGATATCGTTCGGTTGATGGAAACGGCCGAGCGCGAGCTGGGGCGGATCGATATTCTGATTAACAATGCGGGAATATCCCGGTTTAAATCAACCTATGACCTTACGGTGGAGGAATGGGACGATGTCCTGAACACGAATGTGCGAAGTACGTTTCTGGCTTCCCGCGAGATGGCGAAACGAGTGAAGGGGAGCGGCCGCGGCGGGGCGATCGTGAACATCTCCTCAACGCGGTCGATCATGTCCGAACCGGGCTCGGAGGCGTATGCCGCATCCAAAGGGGCGATCGTGTCGATCACGCATGCGCTGGCCGTTTCGCTTGGTCCTGACGGGATCCGCGTGAACTGTATCAGCCCGGGTTGGATCGAGAACGGGGACTACGGTGCACTCCGCGACATCGATCACGAGCAGCATCCGGCGGGCCGAGTCGGAACTCCGGCGGATATCGCCCGGGCTTGCCTGTATTTGACTCACCCGGACAATACGTTCGTGACCGGCGCTCATTTGGTGGTGGACGGCGGGATGACGCGGAAGATGATTTACGAGCCTTAGGGCGACGCGGTTAACCTATCCGCTTTATCCGATCCAACCGAGAAATGCCCCGCCCGCCGCTCCGGCAACAACCACAACCCACGGCGGCAGCTTCCAGAACATCAACATGGCGAATAACAGCAAAGCGACGATGAAGTCGCCGGTTTCCTGAACGGAGGACACCCAGATCGGATCGTATAAGGCGGCGAGCAAGATGCCTACAACCGCGGCGTTTACGCCCTGAAGCGCGTATTGTACCTTAGGGATGCCGCGGAGCCGATGCCAGAAGGGAAGTACCCCAACGACCAGCAGGAACGCCGGCAGAAAGATGGCTATCGTGGCTAGTATCGCACCTGTAACGCCGTGAATGGACGCCCCTAGATAGGAGGCGAACGTAAATAATGGACCCGGTACGGCTTGGGCTGCACCATAGCCGGATAGGAAGTCGGCCTCGCCGATCCAGCCCCGAGGGACGACTTCGCTTTGCAGCAGCGGCAACACGACATGACCGCCGCCGAAGACGAGCGAGCCCGCACGGTAGAAGACGTCGAATAACTGCAGCCCGAGGTTCGGCCACCACCGGCTGACCAGCGGAAGCAGCCCAAGTAAACCGAAGAAGGCGGCGAGGCTCGCGACAGCCCACGAGCGGCGGAGGCGGATGCCGTTTTGCGGCTCCTCGCCGTGGTGTGCAGGCGAAGCACCTGGGGCTGGGCTGCTGCGGTACAGCCATAAGCCGACCAGCGCGGACGCCGCGATGATCAGCACCTGCGTCAGGCCGCTTGGCCAGAGCAAGGTGGCGGCCGCAGCCAAGGCGGCGATGGTCGCTCGGCTGCGCCCGGCGGCGAGCTTCACGCCCATGCTCCACACCGCCTGAGCGACGATGGCGACCGCCGTGAGCTTCAGGCCGTGCAGCCAACCGCCGTCGGCAAGCGCCGTCCCTTGCAGCAGCAGGGCGAACAGCATAAGCACCACGGCGGAGGGCAGCGTGAATCCAGCCCAAGCCGCCAAAGCGCCGGCTATACCGCCGCGGTACAAGCCGATGCCCATGCCAACCTGGCTGCTCGCCGGCCCCGGCAGGAATTGGCATAGTGCGACCAGTTCGGCATATTTTTGTTCCCCGATCCATTTGCGTTTGTTCACATACTCCTCATGAAAATAGCCAAGATGGGCGATCGGTCCGCCAAAAGAGGTGAGTCCCAGCTTGGTGGAGACGGCGAAGATCTCGAAGACGCGCCGGAGCCGTCCAGAGTTCGGTTGTTCCATCGCAGTGGGGGTTACTTGATCAGACTGCAAGCAGTGTAGCTCCTTTCCATGTATCTACATGCGCCAAACGGGCGTTTTTTTTCCTCATCATATCATTCTATTGTAAACGGAGCGTAAGCATGAGACATCGGCGGGTGCTAAAAAGAGCTACGCAAAACGGATCTTGGTGGTATAATTAGGAAAAGATGAATCGTTTTTCAAGGAGTTGTGGATGTGATCAAGCCCAATGTCTTTATTGGTTCTTCAAGAGAAGCGATGTCGATCGCGAACGGGATCCATGCCCAAATCAACAGATATGCCCAGGTCACTCCTTGGTATGCAGGCGCATTTGGAGGCAATGACTATTCGATCGAGTCTCTTGAGAAGCAACTCCATCGAAATGATTTTGGAGTTTTTATTTTTGCACCGGATGACGTCGCGCTTTATCGAGGGAAATTTGTTTTTATCACCCGGGATAATACGCTTTTTGAAATGGGTTTGTTTTGGGGGAGATTGGGGCGACGGCGGGTGTTCGCGATTGTCCCTCAAGAAGTAAGAGAGAGCGAGGATCTAATCCAAGGGGAGAACATATCGGAATATCATCTTTTATCCGACCTCCAAGGCTTGACCTTACTGAATTACGAGGTGCGAACGGACGGAAATGAGGAGGCGGCTGTTTCTGTAGCCTGCCAATTCCTCATGAAAGCCATTCAAGCTGAAGGATGTTACCAAGACCCGCGCGATGACATTGCGATAATGGAATTGGAACTGGAACGCAAACGCCGGATCCTGCATCTCTTCTGGACTTATAACAAGAATCTATCCATCCCCAACGAGGAGGAGCGTTATAACGCTTTGAGTGAGGCTATCCGGACGTCCATCCTTCCTCCTCCGGATTATCTGGTTACCGGCGCAGCTCTCTGGAAGGCACAGGGGGATGACGGAATTGGGCAAGTTGGCGGAAACGTCGGAAAAGGCCGGTTTTATACCTTTCACGAAAACCAAGCACTTGTGGAGTCCGGCCATCAGCCGATTTATGTGGTAGATGCGTATTTAACCTCAAAATGGGCTTTCTTTAGCCGACTTGAAGTTGAACAGGTATACATCCTATGCTATCCTTTAGGTAAAGAACATGTTCTCTCGGTTCATTTTTCCGGTAGGCATCACTTGACCGAACACCAATTAGGCATCATCGTAAATCATAATAATGAACTCTTGCGAACCATTCATTATATCCTTGGAGGGGATTCGGTATGAAGCGTGATAACATGAAACTCAGACAAGGATCGAACTCGGTGTCCAAAGCTTCGAAACGTCAGTCCCCATCGCTGTTGGAGGCTAAGAGCACGAAGGGACAGGGTAGGCGAGATGTGATTTCAAGTCGCAATAAAGGCATTCTTTATATTGGTCCTTCCGTTGAAGGTGGAGATAAGGAATATGTAAAGGTCCTCACGGGAGACGTGGATCTGAGAAGACCTTCCTTCGTTTAATATTGGAGTACCTACAAGCCCCCATGAGGTTCATGGGGGTTCACTTTTTTTCTGCAGCAAATTTACATCCTCTTTTTCCTGTGCCAAAATGGTAGGGAACGATAACCACCTAACGAAATCACGAAATGTACCTTCAGGAGGCTAAACGGATGCGCATCGGAATCATCGGACTCGGCGATATCGCGCAAAAAGCGTATTTGCCGGTCATTACGGCGAGGGAGGATATCGACCTCATTTTTAGTACACGAAATCCAGAGGCAAGGTCCAAGTTGGCGGCAAAATACCGCGTCCCGGAAACGGCGGGCAGCGTGGATGACTTGGTGAAATCCGGCGTAGATGCGGCGTTTGTCCACTCGGCGACGGAGTCTCATCCGGCCATTTTGGAGCAGCTGATTGAGAACGGAATCCACGTTTACGTGGATAAGCCAATCGCTTATCAATATGAGGAGTCTAAACGACTGAGCGAGCTGGCGGAGAAGAAAGGTGTGCTGCTCATGACCGGCTTTAATCGCCGTTTCGCCCCGATGAATGCAGCTCTAAAGGAACAGCCGGATCGTCGGTTGGTGCTGCTGCAGAAGAACCGTACTCCTTCACCGGACTATGCCCGCCGCTTCGTGTTGGATGATTATATTCATGTAGTGGATACCCTGCGGTTCTTGGCCCCGGGAGAAGTTCATAACTTCCATGTCTCAACTCGGGTTCAAGATGGGAAGCTGTATCATGTCACACTCCAACTGGAAGGTGAAGGCTTCACCTGTATCGGAATCATGAATCGCGACTCGGGGACCAACGATGAAATCCTCGAGGTGATGAGCCCCGGCCAGAAGTGGCGGGTGGACGGGCTGAATACCACCGAGCATTTTGCCGGCGGTGAAGCCAAACGATCAACCTTCAAGGACTGGGATCCGGTGTTGTATCGGCGAGGGTTCGTGCAAATCATCGATCATTTTATCAGCTGCGTTCGCGAAGGTAAGGTTCCGGCCATCTCGTTGCAGGACTCGCTGGAAACCCATCGGCTGTGCGAGGAAATCGTGAAGAGCGCGGAGGCGAACGGCGCGTTGGCTTGGAATCAGGCGCTCTGAAACATAACCGTATCGAACAACGTAGAACATGATATCGAAACCACTTAGGCCGGATGGCTGTTTCCGGCGGTGAAGGAGGAATCAGGCTTGTTCGAGGATTTGAACGCGCGAATGGCGGAACTCAAAGAGAAAGGCCGGAACCAGGAGAAATGGCAACAGCGCCTCAAAGCTCTTCAGCAGGAGCTGTCCGGCTTGCAAGAAGAACGGAATCGTTGGCAAACGAAGCTGGCTGCAGAGGAAGAGGACGTCCGTAAGCTATCGGCAATGTCGTTATCCAACTTGCTGGCTACTGTTCTTGGCAACAAGGCTGAGAAGCTGGATCGGGAGCAGCGGGAAGTTCTGGAAGCGAAGGTGAGGTACGACGCCGCAGAAGCAGCGGTTCGGGATATGGAACGTCAAATCTCCGAAATCGAGCGCAGGCTGCTAGACCTCGGTTCTTGGCGGAACGAATACGAGCGGGTTTTTCAAGCGAAGGAACGGCAAATCCTGGAGGAGAATTACGAACTGAGAGAGCTGGTCGAACGCGAAGCGGTCCTCACTGTGGAGCTCAAAGAGGTGGACGAGGCGGTACGCGCAGGCCAATCGGCCCTTCGCGACTTAAGCGCAGCAGAGGAGGATCTCCGCTCGGCGAAAAATTGGGGGACGTACGATATGCTGGGAGGCGGGATGTTGTCCACGCACATCAAGCACGGACGGATTGACGAGGCGATGAGCCATCTCCATACGGCGCGGCAAAGCCTGCAGCGTTTTGAGCGCGAGCTCAAAGACATTGGGGCCAGCATTTCGACGAATCTGGAAATCGGCGGATTGTTGAAATTTTCTGACTATTTCTTTGACGATTTCTTCTCGGATTGGCTGGTACAGGGACGAATCAACGACAGCTTGGATCAAGTCCGGAACCAAACCATGGCGGTAAGTGAAGTGCAACGTGAGCTGGAAACCGCCAAACGCAAGCTAGAATCGGAACGGGCAGAAGTGCATCGCAAATATGTGCAAGCGGTGGAGCAGTACGCCTAAGGTTGTACAATTAAGCCCAGGGACTTCAGGTTTCTGGGCTTTTTTTGGTGAGACAGATTAATTGGACAAGACCTGTATTAACCTTACAGCATATTATGCGGCAGGTAAGCGTACGAGTATGACGGATGGGACAGGAACAACATCTTACGGTTACGATCCATACACTGAATTGCTTACTCAAGTAACGTACCCTGATCAACGGCAAATGACAATTCAGTATGACGAAAATGATCGGCGTACGGAAATGACGGGGCCGTTTGGATTACAAACCTTTTATACTTATGACGTTACCAACCGATTGAAAACGGTGGGGACAGAAGAAGTAAGTCCGGATGCAATATACGCTTATTACAAGAATGGACTCTTAAGAACGAGCAGTACCCAAAACGGTATCGTAAGCACCTTCAAGTATGATGGTCAGTCGCTGATTGAGTTGCAACAGCAACAAAGTGAGGAAGTTCTTAATAAATACGAGTATAAATATGATGGTAACAAAAATATTACGGAACGGAATCAAAATGGGAAGGCAGACAGCTTTACTTATGATCCGTTAAATCGAGTAGAAACTTCAAGCCTCTACAATGAGGGGTACACTTACGATACCCGAGGGAATCGCCAAACCTTAAAGACGGACACGGAACCCCAAATTCAGGAAGCTCAATACACTTATGATGATCAAAACCGTTTGAGTCAGGTCATTAATGGAAAAGATACGGTGAATTATCAGTATAATGGGGACGGCCTGCTTGTTGAGAGAACCCAGAATGGAGAAACCACACGTTATTATTATGATGGCCATCAAATCATTGCCGAGGCCAAGGTGGTGGATGGATAATCTGAAGTCACAGCTCAATATGAACGAGGCCAGAGACTGGAAGCTATCGTATATGGAGATTCCTCCAAGGCTTACGTGACTTATAACGGTCATGGAGATGTCATGGAGCTGCGAGATGCACAAGGTAACATCCTCAATCAATACAGCTATGACATTTGGGGGAATGTCATCTCTAAGAAAGAAACCGTTTATAACCCGTTCCTCTATTCCGGTGAATTATGAGATGACACCACGCATTTGCAGTACTTGCGAGCACGTTGGTATGATCCGAGTGTTGGAAGGTTTATAAATGAGGATACGTATGAAGGGGAGATTAATAATCCGCTTAGCTTGAATTTGTATACGTATGTGGTTAATAACCCTTTAATTTATACAGACCCATCTGGACACGATCATCGAGTAGATGGTGGTAGTGGGGGTGGGGGGAATATTCGTATTCCCAAATGGATCACATGGGGTGCTAACGGCAGTAAAAAACCAATTATTGAGCCAAGCACTAACCCCCAATCTCCTCGGGTTAAAATTACAACGAATACTACAATTAGATATGACTTTTCTAACTCAAAACTTCAAAAAGAAATACTAAATGAAAAGGCGTATTTTAGAGCGAGCACTAAAGCTAAGGGGATGGGTAATGCTTTTGATGTAGCGAAAAGTGGAGGAAAGCACTCGGGCTTTTATAATCAGTATACTGGCAAATCAAAAGTAGAAATTCAAAAGGGTATACAATCACTTGATAAACAAATAGTTGAACATCAGGATAAGATTCGTAATTCTGAAGCACACATACCCAATTTCAAGGATTTAGACCCAAGGCAACAAGAAGCACTAATCAACAAAAAGTGGCCATCAGACATTCAAAGACAGTTGGAACAAAAAGAAATTCTTGAAGGCATTTTAAGGAGTAGATAAAAATGGATAAACAGTTAAAAGACTTTTTAGGCGATTTAATTGCACTTATTCAGGAAAAATACAACGAAACCTTGATTGTGCCTGTAGATGAAAATTCCGAGGATAAATGTTACAGATTAGGTTCAAATTTTGCGTATTACGATGTCTTAGATTTAGTGGAATCTCAATTGTTAACACAAGGTTTTGATTCTAGTACTTTCGAGAAAATTTCACCGATACTAGGTGAAAAAATCTAAATTGAGACTTTGACCTTTTCATTGGGCGGCTACCCAGTGCCGAGTGAACCCCTCATTCAACCAATAACACATATAACCCATGTAATACCCGTATAAAGATTTCTCGAAATTGCTGTGTGCACACATCAATACTTTACGTTTATACCCTAATTAATGCTATGCCGATACATTTAATCAGGTCGATTATGGTCAGTTACCACCATGATTGACCTGTTTTTTGTTAGCTTCGTAGTAAAGGTGAATTCTGATGGACAAGGGGAATTAATTAATGGTTTAAGTAGCGATAGCGCTAAGGCATTAATAATAAATTTATCCAAACTGAAATATTATTCTTGAATACGGTGAAGGAATTGTGGGAGGATTAAGTACTGGAGATGAGTGAATGGTATCTAAAAAAATACTAAGTAAGTATGCTATATACTGTCCTGATTGTAAGAAAGAGTTAAACACTGTTGCATGCATTTGGCAAAGAAATTGATAAGTTAAAATGCTTTGAATGCAACAAACAAT
Organism: Paenibacillus rhizolycopersici; assembly: GCF_014947195.2. NCBI lineage: Bacteria > Bacillati > Bacillota > Bacilli > Caryophanales > Paenibacillaceae > Paenibacillus > Paenibacillus rhizolycopersici. Next base: position 34,918 of record NZ_JADCNN020000013.1, read on the forward strand.
TTGAATTTATATAAAGCACTAGGGCTCTAAATTTATATTACAACGATGATAATGATAAATATAACAAATTCAACGAAATACTTGGTGAATATCCAGGTGTGCCAACTAGCTTGGTTTATTGTCCACGTATCTAAAAATAATCTTTAATAGAATTCAAAAAGAAACCACATGCGAGTTTGTAACTCCATGTGGTTTCGGTTTCTTTTTGAATTTTTCGAACCCCAACCAGTCCGTATTCAAATTGAAATTTAGCTTTTGAATGATGTGACGGATATTGTCCTCTACATCGTTCATCTGCCCGGAGCGCTTGGAAATACCAGCTACTCGCTGAACATTTAATGATAGAGACCCTAATTTAGGAAGTGCTCCAGGCAACGTTGGACGGCGAGACTCATGTTTTGAAACCAAGGTGAAACAGTCATACTAAGCAATACCATCAACGTGAAACAAGTTAATCACACCAGGAGGCTGAACCGATGAACCCGAAATGGTGGAAGGAAAGCGTCGTGTACCAAATCTATCCGATCAGCTTCAAGGATTCGAACGGGGACGGAGTGGGAGATCTGCGCGGCATTCTGTCCAAGCTGGATGATTTGCAGGACCTTGGGATCGACGTGGTTTGGGTGTGTCCCATCTATCAATCGCCCGGGCATGATAACGGTTATGATATTAGCGATTATTGCCAAATCGATCCCGCCTTCGGCACGATGGAGGATTTTGACGAGCTGCTGGAGGGGCTGCACGCGCGGGGAATGAAGCTGATGATGGACCTGGTGCTGAACCACACCTCGGACGAGCATCCCTGGTTTCTGGAATCACGTCAGTCCACGGACAATCCCAAGCGGGACTATTACATCTGGCGGCAGGGGAAAAACGGCGGAGCGCCAAACAACTGGGAGTCGTACTTCAGCGGCTCGGTGTGGGAGTACGACGAACGGACTGGCGAATATTACCTGCACTTGTATTCCAAACATCAACCCGATTTGAACTGGGAAAATCCAGCCGTGATCCGCGAGTTGCACGACATGATCCAGTGGTGGCTCCAAAAGGGCGTGGACGGCTTCCGGTTCGACGCCATCGCGCATATCGCCAAGGCGAAAGGGCTGCCGGACGCGCACAATCCGCAACAGATGCCGACGGTGCGGGCTTACGAGCTCTTCTCCAACCTCGACGACGTACATACTCTCCTGCAAAACTTATATGATAACGTGCTGTATTCCTACGACATTATGACGGTAGGCGAAACATCCGGATTAGGCCCCGAGGAGGCGCTGGACTATGTGGGAGACGACCGCCGCGAGCTGAATATGACGTTCCAATTTGAGCATATGTTTCTGGATGCCGGTTCTGCCGGCAGCGGTAAATGGGACGTCGTTCCGTGGAAACTGACGGACTTGAAGGAAGTCATCACCCGCTGGCAGACGGTGCTGCACGGCCGGGGCTGGAATGCCAACTATTTAGGCAACCACGATCAACCGCGCTCGGTTTCGCGCTTCGGTAACGATTCGGAGGAATACCGAGTCCCATCGGCCAAAATGCTGGCCACCTTCCTGCATATGCTGGAAGGGACACCGTACATTTATCAGGGGGAGGAAATCGGAATGACCAACGCCGCGTTCGCCTCAATTGAGGAATATCGCGACGTGGAGACGCTTAACTTCTATGAGGAGCAACAAAGAAAGGGTGTTCCGGAAGCAGACATCTTTCGAGCGATTCACCTCAAAAGTCGCGATAACGCTCGAACCCCCATGCAATGGGATAACGGGCCGCAGGCTGGATTTACCACCGCAGAAGCCCCCTGGATCGGTATCAACCCGAATTACGATCGGATCAACGTTGAGGAAGCACGCCGAAACCCAGACTCGATCTATCACTACTATAAAGAGCTGATTCGATTAAGAAAGCAGCATGCCGTGATCGTTTACGGTGAATATGAGCTGTTGCTTCCCGACCATCCGGAAATTTACGTGTTTACCCGTTCGTTAAACGCTAGCCGGTTGTTGGTGATTTTAAACTTTAGTGCTGATGAGCCGATATTTGAATGGCCGGAGGAGGTCATGAAACCCCGGGACATCGAACTCCTGATCTCCAATTACGCCCCGCAGGTTCATGAGGATTTACGCCACTTGCGGCTGCGTCCTTATGAGGCCAGAGTCTATTTATAACGAATCACAACTTCGTAAAAATGTCGTAGTCTGTGGTTTCCTGGCATGCTACACTGAACACAGCATGGGTTTCATTTCATCGTTGAATGGAGGGGTAGAGTTTGAAACGGATATTGGACTGCCGGGCATCGGATTTCCGGCGAATGGATCGCGAAGCTTTAAAGGGAGCGATGTTGGCGGCGGAAGGACGTACCGTGATCGCGGAGACGGTGGTCACGTCGCAGCCGCTGTTGCCGGAGCTAACCAACGCAGAACTCGCGAAGGCTTTCGGTGCGGATATGATCTTGTTGAACGTCTTTGACGTGTTTCAGCCGCAGGTTCGCGGCATCGAGGCTAGGGATTTGTTTGCGCCGGAAGTCGGCGGCGGGGAACAGAAGCCAGAGGCGCGAAATCCGATCGCCGAACTAAAGCGGTTGACGGGGCTGCCGATCGGTATCAATCTGGAGCCGGTTGATGACTCTGCCGAAGCGGTCGAGTCACTAAACCAGCTGCCCGAAGGACGGCGGGCAACGGCACGGAGCTTAGCGGAAGCCAAGCGGCTGGGCTGCGATTTCGTCTGCCTGACGGGCAACCCGAAAACCGGCGTGACCCACGAACGCATCCAGCAGGCGATCACCTTGGCCAAACGGGAATTCGGCGGTTTGATTCTGGCAGGCAAAATGCACGGGGCTGGCACCCGCGGCAGCGTCCTTGATCGGGAGGCGGCGATCGGGTTCGCCGAAGCCGGCGCGGACGTCGTCCTGCTGCCTGCCCCGGGCACGGTTCCCGGCGTGCGGGAGGAAGATCTGGCTCAGATCATCGCAGAGGTCAAGGCGAGGGGTGCCCTGGCCTTAGCGGCGATCGGCACGAGCCAGGAAGGCGCAGACGAAGCAACGGTTCGGGAGATTGCGCTCAGCGCTAAACGGGCGGGGGCAGACGTATTCCATATCGGAGACGCCGGTTTCGCTGGGATGGCCGTCCCGGAGAACATTCAAGCGTTATCGATCGCGATCCGCGGGCGGCGGCACACCTATGTGCGTATGGCTGCTTCGCCGTTGAGGTAACGGCCTATGCGCATCGGAGTCGTGTCGGATACGCATATGCCGCGCCGCGGGACGGAGCTGCCCGCGAAGCTGCGGCAAACGTTTAAAACCTGCGACCTGATTCTCCACCTGGGCGATTGGGTGACCATGGACGTTTATGAACAGTTAGCAGCAATAGCCCCGGTCGACGGGGTGGCTGGTAACAACGACCCGGTGGACATCATCCGCCGGTTCGGTCAGCACAAAATTCTTGAGCTGAGCGGAAGGCGAATCGGGCTGACTCACGGCCATCTGCCCGGCGGCGGGCATGGAGCTAAGGACAATGCCGAGCGCGTATTTGCGGGGAAGCCAGTGGACGCCGTGCTGTTCGGTCACTCCCATAAGCCCTATCTAGCCAAAAGCGGAGGTGTCTTGTGGTTCAACCCCGGTTCGCCAACCGATAAGCGGCGGGAGCCGAAATACAGCTTTGGCGTGCTCGAGATCACGCCTCAAGCGATCGAGGCTAAACATATTTATATGGATACCAAAAAATGATCTGAAGTTGAGGAAGAGCTGCCTGAGCAAGGCCGGGGTACCGGTCGTGCTTAGGTTGGCTCTTTTTTGTTGACGGATAATTGACCACCATTTAATATAGGAATAATACTTCGTGTCCACGTTGGGCGAATGGTTGTCCATATACACTTTAATCCTTTTATCGACAAAAGCGTTAATCGGATCATGTTTTACTGGTCCAACCTTCCTGGGTCATCATTTATCAATTCATGAGAGAGAAAGGGGAAACGAAATATGAAGAAGAAGCTCGGAGTTTTACTTGCCATGTCGCTGCTGTTGGTGGGCGTTGTCGCTTGCGGCAACAATACAAACGGGAACGGGGGGAATGCAGCCAACGGGGGAAATGCCGGCGGCACCGGAACGGAGAATTCCGCGGGAGCGGGGAATGCAGCGGAGCCAACCAAGGATTCCTACAAAATCGCGATTTCGCAAATCGTGGAGCATCCTTCCCTAGACGCAACGAGAGAAGGGTTCCTTGCCGCTTTGAAAGACGCCGGTATCGTCGAAGGCGACAACCTGGAGCTGGATTATAACAATGCGCAGGGAGATCCAACGAACAATACGACCATCGCGCAAAAAATCGCCGGCGAGAAGTACGATCTCGTCCTCGCGATCGCCACGCCTCCGGCGCAAGCCGTTGCGCAGCAGGTCAAGAACTCACCGATTCTGTTCGCAGCGGTAACGGATCCGATCGATGCCAAATTGGTCGACAATCTGGATCATCCGGGCGGGAACATCTCCGGCGCTTCCGATACGAACCCGGAGGCGATTACCAAGCTGATGGACTTCATCGCCGAGAATTTCAAAGACGTGAAATCGGTCGGACTGGTCATCAACCAAGGCGAACCGAATGCGGTCGTCATGGCAAACCATGCCGAGAAAGCTTTGGACGCCCACGGCATCAAATTGGTCAAAGCCTCGGTGACGAATACATCGGAAGTCAAACAAGCGGCCGAATCGCTGGTTGGCCGGGTGGATGCGCTGTACATTACGCTGGACAACATGGTTGTTGAAGCGGTTAGTACCGTAATCCAGGTGGCTAACGAGAACGACATTCCCTTCTTCTCGAGCGATCGGGATACGGTGGAGAAGGGTGCTTTTGCCACGATCGGATTCAAATATTATGACCATGGTTACCAAGTAGGCCAAATGGCTGTGGACGTGCTGAAAAACGGGAAAAAGGTCGGCGATCTGAAAGTCACCGTACCGGATAAACTCGACTTGATCATGAACCTGAAAGCGGCGGCCGAGCAAGGCATTGAAGTGACGGACGCCATGAAAGACCAAATCACGGATAAGGCCAACAATCTGATCGAATAGGCAGCACTCGCTCCTAAATTCTCGGGGGAGGTACTCATCATGTTAAACTCGCTGCTCGGGGCGCTGGAATCCGGCCTGTTGTACGCGCTCATGGCGCTTGGCGTCTATATCACTTTTCGAATTCTCGATTTCCCGGATCTGACCGTGGACGGAAGCTTTACGACCGGCGGAGCTATCGCGGCCGTGATGATCACGGGGGGAAGCTCGCCGTGGATCGCCACGATTGCGGCTTTCCTTGGCGGCTTGGCTGCCGGGGCCATCACCGGCCTCATCCATACCAAAGGACGGATTAACGGACTGTTGTCCGGGATTTTGATGATGATCGCGCTCTATTCCATCAACATGCGGATCATGGGCAAACCGAACGTGGGCTTGCTTGGGGAGACCACGTTGTTCAGCTCGGTGTCGCCGCTGGTGTTCATGCCAATCGTAGTCATCGCCATCAAGCTGCTGCTAGATCTGTTCTTCCGGACGGAGCTCGGACTTGCGCTGCGCGCAACCGGTGACAATAAGCGAATGATCCGTAGCTTTGGTGCCAACACGGACTATACCATTATTCTCGGACTCAGTTTGTCCAACGGGCTTGTGGCTTTGTCCGGGGCGCTGATTGCCCAGCAATCCGGATTCGCCGATATTTCGTCCGGCATCGGGATGATCGTCATCGGTCTGGCTTCCGTCATTATCGGTGAAGCGATCTTTGGGGCGCGGACGGTGTTTTGGGCCACGCTGGCGGCAGTGCTTGGATCGATCGTTTATCGGGTCGTTGTTGCCTTGGCACTCCGGATCGAATGGCTGGAGCAAACGGATTTGAAGGTGATCACCGCCGTAATCGTCATCATTGCTTTGGTGCTTCCGACTGTGCAAAGAAACATGAAGCAGAAATCGATCGCCCGCCGGCGCGCGGCTGAAATCGCGCAAACCCCTGGCCATAAGAGCGTAGGGGGTGGGTTCTGATGCTGAAGTTAACCGAGGTATCAAAGCTGTTTCACCCCGGTACGCCGGACGAGAAAATCGCGTTGATCGATGTCAATCTGCATCTGCGTCCGGGCGATTTCGTGACGGTCATCGGCAGTAACGGCGCCGGTAAATCCACGCTGATGAATATGATATCCGGCGTGATCAAACCGGATGCCGGCGAGGTTCGCCTTGGCGGTGTCGACATCGGTCACCTCCCGGAACATCGCCGAAGCAAGTGGATCGGCCGCGTCTTCCAGGACCCTATGGCCGGTACCGCGCCGCATATGACGATCGAGGAGAATTTGGCAATGGCGTTCTCTCGTGGGAAACGACGCGGCTTTGGTTTAGGCGTGAATGTCAAGCGCCGGGCGATGTTCCAGGAGCAGTTACGCCGGTTGGGTATCGGGCTAGAGAATCGGCTGCGCGCCAAGGTCGGCACGTTGTCCGGCGGGGAGCGCCAGGCGCTCAGCCTGCTGATGGCGACGTTCACCGAGCCGCAGGTGCTGCTGCTCGACGAGCATACCGCCGCGCTGGACCCGGCCCGCGCCGAGCTGGTGACGAGGCTGACGCAGGAGATCGTCAGCGAACTGAAGTTGACCACGTTGATGGTTAACCACAACATGGAGCAGGCAATTCGGCTGGGCAATCGCCTAATCATGATGGACGGCGGCCGCATCATCCTCGACGTGGACGACACGAAGAAACGCGATTTGACGATGGAACGTCTGCTAGGCGAATTTGAGCGGATCAGCGGACACAAGCTTTCCGATGACCGCGTGATGCTGGGAAGTTAAATGACGTTGCAAAAATAAGAAAGCGCAAGTAGGGAGAGAAGATCTCCTTACTCGCGCTTTTATTTTTGTAAAGTCATTTATCGTGAATCGCGTACTCTCACGCTGCTGTCCCGACGAATTCCATCACGCAGCAGCCAACCGTGCAAGAACCATTCGAATACGCCTACCATCAGCGTAATGGTCAGCATTTCGCCGAAGGATAACGTCCACTCCGCGTTGGCGGCAATCGCCCACAGAAAGACGAAAACGAGCAGCGCATCCACAAGGGTCGCAATGCTATTGTTCGTCCGAGGAAGGACGAAGAGATCCCCGAATAAATAGGCTAGAATGGACAACGCTAAAGCTGTCAGCAGCGCCGATATAAATGAGGCGTTGCTTAAGATCATCAACATGGCGATGAGGATGATCCCGTTTCCAAGCAATTTGACGAGAAACTTGTCCAAACTTACACCTCCTTGTGGCTCACACTTAATTTCTCCTGACGGGAATGCGGCTATACATCAACTTCATTTCAGAAGTCAATTAAGATCACGCGGAAAGTGGGACATGCAAATGGAACAAACCAAAGTTTATGATTGCTTAATCCTAGGAGGCGGAATCGCCGGATTGCAGGCTGCCATCCAATTAGGGCGATATTCGGCGCACCAAGTGTTGGTTATTGACGCCGGTTTTGGGAGATCGACGTTATGTCAACAGTATCATAACCTGTTAGGTTTTCCGGAAGGGATTTCGGGCCAAGAGCTTCGCAACCGGGGAAGAAGACAAGCGGAATCTTACGGTGTGGAATTTGTGCTGGATACGGTGACTGGAGCCGAGAAGCGAGAAGGGCGGTTTCAGGTTGTCACGCTAAGCGGAACGGGGTATACCGGCAAGACGGTGCTTTTGGCCACCGGCGTACTTGATCGTTTTCCGGATGTCCCAGGTATGGTTCCGACGCTAGGGCTGAGCGTATACGTCTGCCCAGATTGCGACGGGTACGAGATCCAAGACCGGAAAACAGTATTAATGGGCGCCGGCCGCACCGGGGCGGAGATGGCGCTTCTATTGGCGGAACGTACCCGAGATTTAACTTATATCAATCACGAACGATCGGATGTTGCGCCGGAGCTGCTGCACCTAATGGCGGAACGGGAGATCCGCTACGAGGAAGGAGAAATCGTCGAGGTACAGCACACCGAAGGTTTTATCCGCAGCGTAATGCTGAAGGATGGTCGAAGCTTCGCGGCGGAACGAGGATTTATCGCTTTTGGCGGCAATGAGGTTCACTCCAGGTTAGCGGCTCAGCTGGGTGTACCTATTTCCGGCAATCGACACGTGGAAACCGACCCTCGCACGAAGCAAACGAGCGTACCCGGTGTCTGGGCTGCCGGCGATCTGGGGGTTCATGCCGAACAAGTTAGCGTAGCGATGGGGGAAGGTTCAATTGCCGCAATTTGGATTCATAAAGCGCTAAGTCCGTGCTATAATCAGTTGAACGGAGGGGATGTAGAGGATGATTCTTGAAGTAGCTCAACTGCAGGTGAAGCCGGGAATGATAAATGATTTCGAGAGCAATTTCCGCAAGGCTTCTAAACTGATTCGTCGGATGGACGGTTATTTGGGACATGAGCTCCACAAATGCGTGGAGACGGTGAATAAATATATTCTTCTGGTGAGATGGCAGTCGATCACCGCGCATGAGGTCGGTTTCCGGCAGTCGCCCGAATACCAGGAATGGAAAGCGCTGCTTCATCATTTCTACGACCCGTTCCCAACGGTGGAACATTACGTACAGATTAAGCACGAAACCGACTAGGAGGGGAAGAATATGGAACAAGCCATTTGGCGGCAGCTTGAATTCGTACGAACTCAAACCTTGAAGCTGGCTAGAACTTTACCCGAGGAAAAGGTGCTGGTTGTCCCTGCAGGTTTCCGCAATCATATTTTATGGAATTTGGGACATCTTGCCTTAGTCACGGATAAATATGCATTTACCTTTACGGGAAGAACATCGGAGCTTCCGGAGATTTATCAAGAGCTGTTTGCCAATGGAACGTCACCGTTGGAATGGACTTCGGAAAGTCCAAGTTTGAACGATATTCTTGCGGTGCTGGAAGCACAGCCTGAACGGGTAAGAACGGTATTATCCGGACAACTTAAGGAACCCATCGAACCTTATTCGACTTCCAGCGGCTACCGGATTGAGACCGTAGGGCAACTAATCAACTTTACGACGTATCATGAAGGCATGCATTTTAGCATGATCAAGCTCTACAACAAAATCATTCAAGGATCGTGAGCACTTACATATGACCGAACATTTGGACTTTGACTATAGGATTGAGGACGCGATCCTCGAGGATTTGCCAGCCATCGTTTCGATTTACAATGAAACCATTGCGGGAAGGATGGTCACGGCCGACTTGGAGCCCGTGACCGTCGACGCCAGACAGAAGTGGTTTGAAGAGCACTCTCCCGATTTCCGGCCGCTATGGGTCATGAAATCCGGGGGGCAGATCATCGCCTGGCTCAGCTTCCAATCTTTCTACGGGCGTCCGGCTTATAACGGTACGGCGGAGATTAGCATTTACATCTCCGAAGCTTACCGATCTCGAGGGATCGGCGGAATCTTGCTGACTCGGGCGATTGCGGATTGTCCTCGGATTGGTGTTCATACGCTGCTCGGTTTCGTGTTTGGTCACAACGAACCCAGCCTCAAACTTCTTGGCAAGTTTGGCTTCGAGCGTTGGGCACACCTGCCCCGTGTAGCCAATTTGGATGGTGTGGAACGGGATCTCATCATCTTGGGGAACCGCGTTCAGGCGTAATAGTTTTTGGGGAATGGGGAACGAATCATTTGAACGAATGGATTAAGCAATTGACGGACTGGTTTTTGGAGACGACCCATCTGGGCGGGTACTCCATCCTCCTTCTCACCATCCCGCTTGCCGTGGTGCAGGGGATCTTTGGAGTTTTCCCATTTGCTACAATCGTCATGCTGCATATTTCCCTGTTGGGGATCATGAACGGCCTATTGGCGAGCTGGATTGCCGGGACGGCGGCAGGGATGATTGTATATTTGATGTGCGGATATTTCTTTGCCGACTGGTTTAACCGCAAGTGGATGGGCAAGCTGCAGAAATACGAAAAATGGCAAAAAGGGCTGGACCGCTACGGGGTGTGGGCGGTGATCTTTCTTCGTACGGTTCCGATCATGCCAAACAATCTGATTTCGTTTATGTCGGCGATTTCCAACCTGAAGATGAGATCATACACCTGGTCCAATCTGGTCGGTAACCTGTCGAGCATTTGGTTGTTTGGCATATTAAGCGCATCGATTGTTTTTCCCGGAGTGAACCTTCGGGAGCTGATCGTATCCTATGCCGTATTTCTCATCGTGTTGGGGATTGTTTTTGTGGTTCGAAATCGGTCCATATCAAACAAGAAAAGCGGCATGACGCCCTAGCATGGATCAACCGCCTATTTGGATAAGCTAAAGAGAGGACAAGATGGGATAGGGGGAGAGCCGTTTGAATGCTCAAGAACAGGCCGTATCTGGAAAACCCGCTGTAAAACGGCGGAAGCTGCTGTTCAGCGCAGGGCTCAGTTGGATGTTCGACGCGATGGACGTCGGTATCATTTCGTTTATTGCCGCCGCTCTGGCGGTGGAATGGAGCTTGACGCCGCAGCAGACCGGCTTCTTTACGGCAATCAACTCCGTAGGGATGGCCTTTGGCGCGGCCATTGCCGGTTATATGGCGGACAAGTTCGGACGTAAATCCGTCTTGTTATGGACTCTGCTGATTTTCTCCGTCGCTAGCGGATTTTCTGCCGCAGCCACGAGCTTTGCCATGCTGTGTGTGCTGCGTTTTATCGCTGGATTTGGCCTCGGCGGGGAGCTGCCTGTCGCATCCACGCTGGTGTCCGAATCGGTCCCAGCCGCTGAACGCGGAAGAGCCGTCGTCCTGTTGGAAAGCTTCTGGGCCGCAGGCTGGATCGCGTCGGCATTGATTTCGTATTTCATCATTCCGGATTACGGTTGGCAGGCCGCTTTTATCATCGGCGCCGTTCCTGCGATCTATGCGCTGTATCTGCGTAAGTCCATTCAGGATCCGGTCCGATTTAAGGAGCAGGTGAGGAATAGTAAAGGGCAGGGGCCTTCCTTCGGGGAACGGTTCAAGTCGGTTTGGGCTTCTCCGCACCGCCGCTCGACCGTGATGCTCTGGATTCTGTGGTTTACTGTCGTATTCTCATACTACGGTATGTTTTTGTGGTTGCCTTCGGTGATGGTACTGAAAGGTTTCAGCCTGGTGAAAAGCTTTGAATATGTGTTAATTATGACGTTAGCCCAACTGCCGGGATATTTTACGGCTGCTTATTTTATCGAGAAATTCGGTCGCAAGTTCGTGCTGGTGTTGTACTTGCTGCTAACGGCGGTCAGCGCGGCTTGGTTCGGAAACGCGACAAGCGAAGGGATGCTGATCGCGGCTGGCATATGCTTATCCTTCTTTAATCTTGGTGCTTGGGGCGGGATGTACGCTTATACGCCGGAACTGTACCCGACCCGTGTACGATCGACCGGTGTTGGATTAGCCGCTTCGTTTGGGCGAATCGGCGGCATTATCGCCCCGTACCTGGTTGGCATGTTGGTCGCCCGTGAAATCGCAATAGGCAGCATCTTCTGGATGTTCTTCGTGACGATTCTGGTCGGAGCACTGGCGGTATTCTTTCTTGGGACTGAGACGCGGGGGAAGGAATTGGCGGATTAAAAAACAGCAAATTGCTGCAGGAAACGCAACAATGTGCTGTTTTCAACGCCTAGAATGTATCCAGAGATTCCCCTGGTTTCAGGGCGTGACCTTGTATACCGATTCGCTCTAGCTCTGCCGCAAACCGTTCACCGTCTTGGGCGATTGCGTCAAACGTATTGTAATGCACAGGTACGACGTGTTTGGCACCAATCCATTCGGCTGCAATCAGAGCATCGTCGGGTCCCATGGTAAAATGGTCGCCGATCGGCAAGAACGCCAAGTCGACCGGCCGTCGGGAGCTTACCAGCTTTATGTCGCTGAAAAGTGCGGTATCGCCCGCATGGTACAATGTAAACCCGTCCAAGTCGAGCAGAATGCCCGCGGCGACGCCTAGATATAAGCTTACGCCGTCTCGGTTGACGGAGGTACTGTGAAGCGCCGGTACCCACTTCAGCCTCCCGAAGGGGAACGTGCGAGAACCCCCAAGGTTCATGCCTACGGTTTGCAGTCCGGCAGTGGCAAAATAATCGGCTAGCTCAACGATGGCAATAATCGGGGCGTTGTTTCGCCGGGCGATGCTTTCCGCATCGGCGATATGGTCGGAATGACCGTGGGTAAGAAGGACGTAATCGGCTTGAATGTCTTCGGCGGCCGCTGCAGCGGTCGGATTCTCAGTTAGATACGGATCGATGACGAGTCGATGCTTCCCCGTGTCCACCTGGATACAGGAGTGTCCCCAATAAGTAACTTTCATTCCAATCACCTCTTATGGAAAAGATATCCTTCACGTCCTATTATAGCCGCCATGGACAGGCAAGTCACATCTTGCGAAATGAGGCGCTGCATAAACGCATATAATTTCCATATGATTGGGATGGGGTAACGGATTGAGGTACGTTTGAAGGTTTTCAATTCGGGTAATCTTAATTGACAAACTCTTAACTTGGAAGGAAGATCCGGATTGAAAATCATCATTACGCAAAGTGAAGCGGTGGAAAAGGGGATTTGGCCGCAAGTCAGAGCTTCGTTCGGACTGACCAAAGAGGACGAGGTTTGGGAGCAGGAACAATTTATCCTTACCGAGGAACAGGCACGTGAATGGGGACTGATCCGGTAGAGGGTGTTTGGAAAAAGGAGGAGATTGACATGAAAATCGAAGTTTGGTCGGACTTTGTCTGTCCGTTTTGTTACATCGGCAAACGCCGCTTGGAGAAAGCGCTGGAATTATTTGATTATCGGGATGAAATCGAAATCGTATACCGCAGTTTTGAACTGGATCCGGGTGCTCCAAAGGACACGGAATCGAGCATCCATGAATTATTGGCGGTCAAATACGGCCTCAGCCTACAACAGGCACAGGAGTCGAACCGGAATGTGGCGCAACAGGCTCAAACGGAAGGGTTGACGTATAATTTCGATACGATCGTGCCGACGAATACGTTCGAAGCCCATCGGTTGGCGCATTATGCCGGGCAGCAGGGCAAAGCCAAGGAAATGAACGAGCGCTTATTCCGAGCTTATTTTACGGATTCCCTGCATATTGGAGAACATGAAACGCTAGTGCGTTTGGCTGAAGAGGTTGGCTTGAATGGTTCCGCGGTTCGGGATGTACTGGAGCAAAATGCGTATGCGGATGAAGTCCGTGAGGATGAGAACGAAGCGAGACGGCTCGGGATTCGCGGCGTACCGTTCTTCGTGTTACGCGGCAAGTATGCCGTATCCGGTGCTCAGCCTTTGGAAATTTTTCAAGGTGCATTACTCCGGGCTTGGGAGGATCGAGAGTAACCTTTGTCGAATAAGAAGAATAGAGGGACGCAAAAAACGCTGATCCTTAGGGATCAGCGTCTCGTTCCATGAACATAATAAAAAATAAAACTTGTATGAGCTAATGAACTGTGGTAAAATGACGGATAGCCACTCACAAGGCACACACGCAATAATCTCCTCAATAGTAGCATAATACCAATGAATTGTCAAATGGATATACAGGTTTTAGAGATATAGAATGGTTTTCGCATTTTTTTCATTTTTTAGGGTGGGGGTCTGGAAGATGACTGAGGACTTGAAGCATAATGAAATGGAATATACCGACGATCTGACGTTACCGCCAGGGATTAAAATCGATGACCCGGTAAGAATGTATTTGAAAGAAATCGGACGGGTGCCTCTGTTATCTGCGGAGGAGGAAATCCAGCTCGCACAGCGCATCGAAAACGGGGACGAGGAAGCAAAACGCCGTCTGGCCGAAGCGAACTTGAGATTGGTTGTAAGTATCGCCCGCCGTTATGTTGGGCGCGGAATGGTCTTTCTGGACCTGATCCAAGAGGGCAATATGGGTCTCATCAAAGCGGTGGAAAAGTTCGATTATTCAAAAGGGTTCAAATTCAGCACCTACGCGACTTGGTGGATTCGTCAGGCCATCACCCGTGCGATCGCTGACCAAGCCAGAACGATCCGGATCCCGGTGCATATGGTGGAAACCATCAATAAGCTGATCCGTATTTCGCGACAGCTGCTCCAGGAGATTGGGCGCGAGCCAACTCCGGAGGAAATCGCCAAGGAGATGGATCTGACGCCGGATAAGGTGCGCGAGATCATGAAGATCGCGCAGGAGCCGGTATCGCTGGAAACGCCGATCGGGGAAGAGAACGATTCGAACCTAGGCGACTTCATCGAGGATCACGATGCTCCGGCACCGGCGGAAGCTGCGGCGTATGAACTTTTGAAAGAGCAGTTAGAGGAAGTATTGGATACGCTGACTGAACGTGAGGAGAATGTGCTGCGGCTGCGTTTTGGGATGGATGACGGCCGTACGCGGACGTTGGAAGAGGTTGGTAAGGAGTTTGGCGTAACCCGGGAACGGATTCGCCAGATTGAAGCCAAGGCGCTGCGCAAATTGCGGCATCCAAGCCGAAGCAAGCGGCTGAAGGATTTTATGGAATAACATTGTAAGCTCCCTAAGGAATCCCTTAGGGAGCTTTTATTATTTCCTATACGTGTCGCCGGTGAGGGCGGGGAGAAGCGTGAATCGGACGTAGGGATTTCACGAGTTTTGCGGGCAACGGTCGGATACACATATATTTTCCGCTCTTCCCCTTTTGGGGTCGAAGCATCCGGCCTTTACGCGGTTTGGCCACGCGAGCGCCGAATACCTGCATAAACCACTCGATGGGATAGGAGATGGACAGCATCCCGTTCTCCGATCCGGCGAAATTGACCGCTGCTGCGAGGTTCCCTTTGTTTGTCAGCCAAACGGAGCCGGAGTCGCCTTCCAGGGAGACCGGACGTTTGCCGCGGATAACGCTTTGATCCTTGAAGGTGATCGTCCCCAAATTACCGTAATCCCCGTAATCGACCTGTACATCGGTATGAATCGATTCCACCGTGCCGGTCACGACCCCTGTAGTGCGGCCGACTTTTTTGAGGCGGTCGCCTATTTTATAGGAACGGACATGGCCGGGGACCGCGCCATAGACGGCATAAGCCGGCTTTAGTAAAGACCGTCTGAAGGGCTTGGAGGTCGCCGCATCCAGATAATTCGGCCGTTTCTTCCTCAGTTTGGTGACACGTTCCAACTGACCGATCCGGTCTTTGGCGGTTGTGCCTCCATCGGCGCCGCCGGGCTGGAGCGTCGGCGAGAAACACCCGGTATTGTTATCGGCGAGGACGTGGTTGTTGCTCAGGATCAAGCGGCTGCACCCGTTTGCGTCACTGCTGACGATGAGGCCAGCCGTGCCGGAAGCATCGGCCGTTCCAACACTGTATCCGGCCACAACGGGTCGGATCCGACGGGTGTACTTACCGCCATTTCCGTTACTGCCTCGTTTACAGAAGCGGGGAGAGCGTACGATACGAATCGGCACGCCGTCACGGGGCTTCAGATAACGAGGTAAAGTGGGGGGGCGTTTTGACTTCGCG
The DNA here is from genome assembly GCF_014947195.2 of Paenibacillus rhizolycopersici. NCBI lineage: Bacteria > Bacillati > Bacillota > Bacilli > Caryophanales > Paenibacillaceae > Paenibacillus > Paenibacillus rhizolycopersici. The sequence continues at coordinate 50,376 of NZ_JADCNN020000013.1, forward strand.
TTTTTTTTGGAGGCGACGGTTGTTGACAGGGCATCGGCATATACAATGATAGCTGCGCCTCGTTTGGGGCGTTTGGGGTCCCGCAGGCCGACGCCAATGCCGTGGACTCCGTTCTTCCTCAGCATGTTTCCGGCAATGCGCTGCTTCAGCAAATAAGCTTTACGAAAACTGGCCAAAAGAAATCACCTTTTCTCGCATGATCGCGGATTTGCTGTATGGTATGCAGCTGTCGGTACGCATGATCGTTATACGGGCGTATGCCTTGCTTCGGTCGTCTTTACATTTATGCTACAAGCCAGCCGCCCAGCCAAGCACAAGCCACGCCAAGCAGCGCAGAGGAAAGTACATAGAGGACAGCTTGGCGTTTATATCCTTTTCCGATCAACGTTATCGTCTCGTAACCAAAGGTGGAGAAGGTCGTGTAAGCGCCGCAGAAGCCGGTTCCGAGCATCAACCAGCTCCACGCGGGGATCGAATGCTGCGTGTGCAATCCCGCCAAAATACCAAGCAGGAGGGAGCCGCTGAGATTGATGACCCATGTTCCCCAAGGGAAAAGCGAGCCCTGATGGGCGGACCGAGTTGAAATCCACTGCCCTAGATAGTAACGCAGAAGCGTTCCGAGGATCCCGCCAAGTCCAACAATGACGGTCATGCGTTTTCACCTGCCTTAGAGATGCGCATTCTTTGGCCTAAATTGACCCCGGCCCAAGCCATCAGAAGACCGCCGATCAAACTGGCCAATAGATAGGCGAGTGCTATTGCCAGGTGTCCGGTATGTATGGCATCTACGGTCTGCACCGTGAAGGTGGAGAATGTCGTAAACGCGCCAGTGAACCCGGTACCAACCCCGATGCGCACGCTCGGACGGATATTCCTGATGGCGGCAACGGTAAAAAGCCAGCCGAGAAATAGGCATCCAGCCCAATTGATCAATAGTATAGGCAAGGGGAAAGCCCCGGCAGTTGGAATCCAGAAGGACAGCCCATAACGAAGGATTGTCCCGAAGAAACCGCCGAGGATTAAAGCAAAGATGTTCAATGCAATCAACCTCCTGAAAATAGACAGACTCCTACCAGAGGATCTGGTAGGAGTCATCAGCTCAAATCGAGCGGTTCAGGCGAACTCCATCGCCTTATTGCGTTGGCACCATTTTATGCGATTGGGGGACAGCTCGTCAATAACGATTACGTGATGATTGTGATCGTTGGCGCGGAAATCGTGGGCTGCGTTGTAATTGTTGAAGCGACGCCACCGAAGCTTCCGACTTCTAGCTGGATAGGGGTCCCGGCCGATACGTCCACCGTGCTCATCACCAGGCTGGCCGTCGACAGTGTCGACAACGAGGCTTGCTGAATGACGCCGTTGATGTACACGTTAAAGTAATCGCTGCCGGTGAGCGTCGGCAAGTCGGTAATCGCGGCATCGGCGTCGTCCACGAAGCTGGCGGCGGGGATGGTTGTATCGGTTGCGCCGATCATACCCGGCGTCAAGGAAGCAAAGTAGCGGGTAACCGTTGGCGTCACTGTTGTCGTAATGACGCCTCCCGAGGCGACCGGAATGGAAGCTACCGCTGTAAAAACGGGTTTAATTACAGGCATAAATCCACCTCCTAATCTTTGATAGTATCGATAGATTCGATACAATACATATAATGTCGTGAATGCCTGAATAGAAACGGCATTACGCCTCCGTTGAACATGGAATTTAAGGGATTGGCTTCGAGAGATCCGCCCATGCGCCTCCGGCTGGTCGATCATAGGATACGAAAGTAAGGTTCGAAGGAAGATAGGTCGACCAGGGGGAAGAATCGGATGAGAATGGGTAGAGGCGCATTGAGAGGGAAGATCCGCGTTCGTAAACGGCTGGCTACGTCCATAAGGAAAAAGAAATCCGCGGCAAGAGAGCGCCGCGGGCGCAGTAAAGGACGTGTGTCCCCTTTGCGTAGACAGATCCGGCAAGCGATGCGACTCCTGGAGTGCTATCGCCAGGAGTTGCGGCGGATGGAGCGTCTGGCGAGCGCGAAGGGGCTGATGCCGGCCTCGGACGAAGCGCGCGGAGCAGTCGATCCGCCGGGGCCAGCGGACCCGCCAGGCTCGCCGGGAGCGGCCGGGCCAGCGGGGCCCGAGGGGCCGCAGGGCTCGCCGGGAGCGGTAGGGCCAGCAGGGCCCGAGGGACCGCATGGCGCACCGGGAGCGGCCGGGCCAGCAGGACCCGAGGGGCCGCAGAGTGCACCGGGAGCGGCCGGGCCAGCAGGACCCGAGGGGCCGCAGGGTGCACCGGGAGCGGCCGGGCCAGCGGGGCCCGAGGGACCGCAGGGCGCACCGGGAGCGGCCGGACCAGCAGGACCCGAGGGACCGCAAGGTGCATCGGGAGCGACCGGGCCAGCGGGACCCGAGGGGCCGCAGGGTGCACCGGGAGCGGCCGGTCCAGCAGGGCCCGAGGGGCCGCAGGGTGCACCGGGAGCGGCCGGGCCAGCAGGACCCGAGGGGCCGCAGGGTGCACCGGGAGCGGCCGGGCCAGCAGGACCACCAGGCGTACCGGGACCGCAAGGGCCACCGGGGCCACCGGTAGGCGCCGTCCTAGTTACTTCCGCTGTGTATCGCTACTTTTATGCGCCCCTTGCCGATTTGACCGGAACCGTCGACATTCCCGCCAATCAGTTTACGGATGACGAGGGCAGCCCGCCGTTGGCATTTGCCGGAACCGGTGCAGGCTCCTACGCAAATCTCTTCATCAACGGCATGTTGCAGGAAGGCCGTTTGTACACGGTGGAACCCGTAGTTTTGACGTTGGAGCTGGGTCAGGATATGATAGTCGCAGGTACACCAATCATTCTGGAAAACGTACAAATTACTGCCCAAGCCATAAGTTGATAGGGGGAAATCGGTTGAAGGTTAAGGGCATTAATCATTTCTGCTTTTCCGTATCCGATTTGGATCGATCCATGGCGTTTTATGAGCAAGTCTTTGGGGCGACCCCTTTAGTTAAAGGCCGCAAGCTGGCCTATTTTGACTTGGACGGGCTATGGATTGCACTGAATCAGGAGGACATTCCACGGAATAAGGAGTATCGTACCTACACTCATATCGCTTTTACTATCGAAGCAGGGGATTTTGACGCATTTCTGAATCGGCTCCGGGCATTGAATGTTGAAGTGCTGCCGGGACGCGAGAGAGACCTTCGGGATCAGAAATCGATTTATTTTCTAGACCCGGACGGTCACATGTTCGAATTCCACACCGGCACGCTCAATGATCGTCTGGACTACTACAAAGCGGACAAAGACCATATGCTCTTTTATTGATGCTGATAAATTGATAGAATAGAACATAAACTAAAAATTTTAACGAAGTAGGTCACCATGAAAAAGTTTAAAAAGTTCTACATCGAAACGACCAGTATCTGTAACTTGGCCTGCAGTTTCTGCCCGCCGACCCATCGTCAGGCGCAGTTTATCAAAATTGAGGATTTTCGCAAGATTCTGGACGATATCAAGCCACATACGGACTATATTTATTTTCACGTAAAAGGCGAGCCGCTGCTGCATCCCAAGATCGACCAGTTGCTCGATATCAGCCATGAAAAAGGTTTTAAGGTGAACATTACAACCAATGGTACGTTGCTTCCCAAAGTTCGTCACAAGCTGTTGGGCAAGCCGGCGCTGCGGCAGATGAATTTCTCGCTGCATAGCTTTGACGGACATGAAGGCTCAACCGACCGGGAAGGTTACCTGAAGAGCGTGTTATCTTTCGTCCGGGAAGCGGTCGCTTCATCGGATCTCATTGTTTCCTTCCGCCTATGGAATTTGACCCAGGACAATGAAACGAACCTCCAGCGCATGCGCAATCGTGAGACCCTTGAAATCATCGAACAAGAATTCGATCTCGATTACCGTATCGAGGAGAAGGTTATGCCCGGAAGCGGCGTTAGGTTAGCCGAGCGGATCTATCTTAACCAGGATCATGAATTTGAATGGCCGGATCTGCGGGCGCCGGAGGATGATGGAAAAGGCTTCTGCCATGCGTTGCGCAACCAGGCCGGGATTCTTGTGGATGGAACGGTGATTCCATGCTGTCTGGATGGGGAAGGTGTTATCAACCTTGGGAATGTGTATCAGACACCATTCTCGGAGATTGTAGAGGGTGAGCGAGCGAACCGGCTCTACGATGGGTTCTCCCGGCGCGAAGCGGTGGAGGAGCTATGCCGGAAGTGCGGGTATCGCAAACGGTTCGGCGGTGGGGCGTAAGGTTGCGAAGAAGAGTAGCAAACAAGGAGCTCGAAAAACAAGGGATCGCTAACCCTAGCGATCCCTTGTTTTTTATGGAGAAAGGCAGACGAGTTACTGTAATACTTTGGATATCTTGACAATGGCCAAAATAACAAATAAACTATACATACTAAAATATTTATATAGTATATATAAGGGATGGCGAATGAAAAAAATCAATTCGATCGGCTATGGTCACAAGATACTTTGCGCAGCAGCCATATGCTTAATCGTAATACCAGTAACCAGCCACTTACTTTGGATAACGACAAGTCTTGTGCAGTTTCAACTATTGGTGAAGATGTCTTCGGTATTGGGTCTTATCATACTCCTAGTTCTTTTTGCACTGCTTAAAGTTGAGCTTTATCAAGACAAGAAAAGGGATAGATTCTTTGAAGCCAATTCCCAAACACGCGTACCACTAAGCAACGGTTTGTTCGAATGTCAGACCTGCGGGAATAATCATGTGAAACCCGACCAGAGAAGTTGTACTGTCTGTGGCACCATTTTTAAAAATGGGGGTGAAAACGATGGGAACAATAGATACCCTTGACTTATCGCCAATATCCGAAACATTATTTATCCCTTTGGTAGCGCGTGCTACTGAAACCGCAAGGGAGAACCCCATCTTCTTGGATGAAAAATCAGCAGAAATTCTTAGAACATTGCACCTGGAAGATAAAATAACAGATGGTGGTTCGATATCAACATTAGGTATTCTATCGCGCACAAAGATTATTGATGACGAGTTGAAACGTATCTTATCCCAGAATGCAAACGCGACTATTATCAATCTGGGAGCAGGATTAGACACGCGAATATCCCGAGTGGATAACGGCCTCTTGAAGTGGTATGATCTTGATCTGCCGGATGTAATTCGATTCCGAAGCCGATTTTTTTCTGAAAATGAACGATTTCAATTTATACCTCAATCTGTACTAAACACAACATGGACGGATCAAATCCATCCTTACGAAAACAGTAAGATCGTTATTATTGCAGAGGGCCTGCTTATGTATTTCATGGAACAGGATGTGCTGCAACTACTGACACATTTGGCAAGCCAATACCCCGGAGCTCATATGTTTTTCGATGTTGTTCACAGCTATTTTATCCATAAAAAAATTAGCAGCACTTTTTTATGGGGAATCGATCAAGCAAAAGAGATGGAGAGGCTGCATCCAAGTGTTGAATTGATTCAATACTGGAGTGCAGGAAATCTTTTAAAAGATCGTCAGCCTATGATACTTCGGTTACTGAATATTTTGCCTGCAACCAAAAACAGAAGCCAAATTCTACACATTCGATTTAAACAGTAACTACACATGGAGATGGTGACATGCCGCGTTTTAGCGAAAAGGAGAAGAAGCGAATAAAGGAGAAGCTCCTCACAGAAGGAGAAAGACTATTTACAACATACGGGATGAAAAAAGTGACAATTGATGATCTGGTAGAAGCCACCGGCATTGCAAAAGCCTCATTTTATACCTTTTATGAAAGTAAAGAATATCTGTATTTAGACATCGTTCAAAACATACAGCAGAAAATATTTGCTGAACTCAATATCATTTTAGATTCCAATGGTCATTTACCAAGCGAGGAACGTATTTTGCAGGTGTTTGGGGCTATGTACGAAATGATGATTCAATATCCGATTCTAACTTATATGGATACAACAACCGTAGAGTTAATTGCTCGCAAGGTTTCAAAAGAACGGCTATTCGCCTTCAGGGAACAGAATTTCGATGCTGCTCAAACATTGTATGACCACGGCGTGCGTTTTTCCTGTGATACTCAGACAGTATCCCATGCATTTCAATCTATTTACCATAGTTGGATATATTTGCGGGATCAAGGAGAAGAAATACAATCCACTGTAACTAATATTCTTCTGCGTGGTGTCATCAGTCAAATCGTTACAAAATAGTGAATAAATGAGGCGGCTTTGAAGTCAAAAATCAAAGCCGCCGTTTTGCGCTAAAAGGCAATTTTCAGCTTGGCCGGATCAACTTTAGGCACTAAACCTTCGGCAGCCGCTCGATCCAGTAGCCCGCGGATCGCCGCGTATCCGTCATCGCCTAAATCGGCCGTGTACGGGTTAACGTACAGTCCGATATGTGCTTGCGTGACCTCGGGCGACATCTCCTGCGCATGGCTCATTACATAAGCGGCCGAAGCATCCGGATGCGCCCAGGCGTATTGCACGGATTCCCGCGTCCAGCGGGCAATCGAAGCAAGGTCCAGCGAACGACGGGCGATGATGGCGCCAAGCGGGATAGGCAAACCCGTGTCGGCTTCCCACCAGTTCCCCAGGTCCTGGAGCAGGTTCAGCCCATAATTTTGATAGGTGAAGCGGGCTTCATGGATCACCAGGCCGGCGTCGATGTCGCCGCGCTTAACAGCGGGCATGATCTCATCGAACGGCATAACGATGATCTCGCCGATGCCGCCGGGAACATGCTTCGCTGCCCATAGCCGGAACAGCAGATAGGCGGTGGACCGTTCGCTGGGAACCGCGACGCGGCGACCCGACAGGGCGGAAGGTGAGGCTGCGCCTGCCGTCAAAACCAGCGGTCCGCAGCCCCGGCCCAGTGCCCCGCCACAAGGAAGCAACGCGTACTCGTCCAGCACCCAAGGAAGGGCAGCATAAGAAATTTTCAGCACTTCAGGTCCAGTACCGGAAGCTGCCCACCCGTTCGTGATATCAATATCAGCATAGGTCACGTCCAGTTTAGGCGCACCCGGGATCAAGCCATGAACCCAGGCATGGAACACAAAGGTATCATTTGGACAGGGAGAAAAAGCGATTTTCATGATAGCAACACCTCCGGTAGTTTTGCACAAGCTTGCTCTAAAGCCTGCAGGGCATCGCCTATTTTCCACAATTCCCGCTGACGCGGACCAATAGCGTTGGAAATGGCGCGCAGCTCCAGCACGGGAATGCCAAATTGGCGAGCGGCTTCGGCGACGCCAAAGCCTTCCATCGCTTCGGCACCGGCGCCGGGGTAACGCTCGATGAGCGAGCGTGCCGTATCCACCGTTCCTGTCACGGTGGACAACGTCAATATCGGACCGTAGTGTACCGACAGTCCGGTGGTCCGAAGCGCCTCCGCCCAGCGAGCCGAGAGCTTGTCCGCCACGGCGATCCGGGGCGAGCCGAAGCCCAGCTTGTCCACGCCGGCGAAGCCGTCCGGCGTTTCCGCGCCGAGGTCGGCGGCGATGATTTCGCTCGCAACGACGAGCGAACCCATGCCGGCAACCTCGGCGAATCCGCCGCCGATCCCGGCGCTGACGACGAGACTGTACGCGCCATCAGCGACTTGGCCAGCACGAGCGAGCGCGGCCGCTGTTGCCGCCGCGGCCGATGCCGGGCCGACACCGGCCAACTGTACATCGGCGCCATCATAGCTGCCGAGACCGCGAAGGACGGCCTGTTGCTCGGCTTCTACGGCCGTCATGATCAGAATTCTAGAAGGGGAACGGTGATTCATCATATCTCAAGAACAACTCCTCGGTTCGATGGACAAATTCACTTTACTGAAGGATGAAACTTAGGCTCTTTGGTACGGTGCCGGACGCTCAAGCGTCGTGCGCAGTGCTTTGGCGGCATCATAGGCCCAATAAGGGTTACGCAGCAGCTCGCGGCCGAGGAACACCAGGTCCGCCCGACCGTTGCCGAGAATCTCTTCGGCATGGCTCGGCTCGCTGATGAGGCCAACGGCACCGGTGGCGATGTCCGCCTGGCGGCGAATTTGTTCGGCCAGGTTCACTTGATATCCCGGAAACGCGTGAATTTGTGCGGGAACCAATCCGCCAGAGCTGCAATCGATCAAATCGACGCCTTGCGCCTTCATGCGGCGGGCATAATCGATATATTGCTCCAGCGAGTTGCCTTCGGGATCGTACTCGTTCGCGGAAACACGTACAAACAACGGGCCGGTCCAAACCGAATTGACCGCCTCGATCACTTCATGCAGAAGCCGGTATCGGCCGTCGGCATTGCCGCCGTATTCGTCCTCCCGGTGGTTGGTAAGCGGGGAAAGGAATTCGTTCAGCAAATAGCCATGGGCTCCGTGGATTTCAATGACATCAAAACCGGCCTCTTTGGCGCGGCGGGCTCCTTCGCGGAAGCCTTCGATAATCCGACGAATATCCTCGGCATCCGCGGCTTTCGGCGTTTTCTTCTCCGGGAACGGTATGGCGGAAGGGGCGATGATCGTCTCTTCGAGCTCAGCTTTCCGTCCGGCATGAGCTAGCTGGATGCCGATCTTAGCGCCATTTTGATGGGCTAGGTCTACGAGCTGCTTCAGCCCGGCGATGTGTTCATCGCTCCAGATGCCAAGATCCCGATAGGTGATCCGACCTTCCGGTACGACGGCCGTCGCTTCGATTAGGATCAAGCCAACGCCGCCGACGGCGCGGGACGCATAATGGATCCGGTGCCAATCGTCGATTTTTCCGTCAGGATTAGGGGAAGAATATTGGCACATGGGAGACATAACGATCCGGTTATTAAACGTCACCTGTTTGATGGTAAACGGGGAAAAGAGTTGGGCACTCATCTACTTCACTCCTTAGCAGTATCAAAGTCATCAATAAACTGTCAATATCCATGTTAGTCGATGGGATTACAACTTACAAGTACGCAGCATTTTGTTGGAGTAGCAATTTTGATACATAAAATATGAACTTTGCTTGACCCCGCACCGGGAATCGGTTAAGATAGCTTTCGAATCGTTACCTAGGGTTCCGCGGCGGATCAAACTGCCGGACTGGTCCAAGAGGGAACGCGCGGCAGTTGAAGTGCCGTGGACACGGAGGGACAAAAGCCCGGGAGATATCGCTTTTTGATATCTTTCGGGCTTTATTTTTTTCAGAAGGAGAGGGTCTTGCAGCATGAAGCGCGATTGGGGGTTAGTCGGGATCGCCGGCTTATTTGAAATCGGATGGGTGATCGGTCTAAAGCATGCCGGGGATGTGCTAAGTTGGAGCGGTACGGCGGTCTGCATTGTGATGAGTATGTATCTCCTTATTTTGTCCGGACGCCGGCTTCCGATCGGCACGGTATATGCCGTTTTTACGGGGATTGGTACAGCCGGTACGGTGATCGCCGAAATGACCTTGTTTGGGGAACCGTTCCGCTGGATCAAGCTGTTGCTCATTCTGCTGCTGCTTGTCGGCGTAGTCGGGCTGAAGCTGGTAACCGATGGGGAGTCGCAACAGGAAGGGAGGCCTAACTGATGGATTGGATTCTGCTTGTTGTTGCCGGATTTGGCGAGGTGCTGGGCGTGATTGGGATAAATAAAATCAATACCCGGAAGAGCTTTGGAGCATATGCCTGGATGGCGGGCGGTTTTTTGCTCAGCTTCTTGTTCCTGACCTTAGCGATGCGAACTATCTCCATGGGGACAGCTTATGCGGTATGGACAGGGATTGGCACGGCGGGAAGCGCCGTCGCAGGGATGATCCTTTACGGGGAATCCCGGGAGTGGCGGCGATTATTGTTTATCGCATTTATCTTAGGTGCAGCGATGGGGTTAAAGTTAATTAGCGAGTAAAAGGAACTGCTTCGGAGCGGATTGGTTTGTCGTAAGATGGGACACATTAAGGGGGGTTCCATTCCCATTAAACCAGGCAGAAACGGAGCGATATGAAACAAATGAGCGATTTTTGGAATGCCGTCAAAACGAGAAGAAGCATATATGCCATAGGCAAAGACATTCCGATTTCCGAGGATCGGATCGAGGAGATCGTGAAAAACGCGGTGCTTTATTCGCCATCCTCGTTTAACTCGCAAAGCGGCAGGGTTGTCGTATTGTTCGGCGAGCAACATGATAAACTTTGGGACATTACGAAAGAGTCGTTGCGCAAAGTGGTTCCGGCGGACAGTTTTGGTCCGACGGAAGACAAAATGGCTGCCTTCCGCGCCGGCCGCGGTACCGTATTGTTCTATGAGGATCAGGCGGTAATCGAAGGGCTGCAGAAGCAATTCGCTCTATATGCGGACAACTTCCCGGTCTGGTCACAGCAATCCAACGGCCTCCTGCAGTATGTGGTCTGGACAGCCCTGTCGGATGAAGGCATTGGCGCGTCCCTGCAGCATTACAATCCGTTAATCGACGATGAGGTGCGTAAGGAATGGGCCGTTCCGGAAAGCTGGAAGCTGATCGCGCAAATGCCGTTTGGCAAGATTGAAGCTCCGGCGGGCGACAAAGAATTTACCCCGATCGAGAGCCGCATGAAGGTGTTCAAATAGGGAGCCGAGCAGTTATGTTGCGAAAAAAAGAAGCGTTTGGTCAATCGACCAAACGCTTCTTATCGTATTTCCATGTAACCCTCGAAATTCCATAGTGAATTTAGCTTATGGAGGTGAGCCAAATATCCTTGAAGTCCATCCAGCCCAGATTGTTGATCACAAGTCCGCGGATGGACGGGTGGACGTAAGTGTTCAACATGCTATGGATCAGGAAGGTGACCTGCGCCTCCTCCTGAAGCCGTAATTCGATCTGCTGCAGCAAAGCCCGACGCTTCTCGGGGTTGTCGGACGCAAAAACCTCGTCCACCATGCCAAACACCCAGCGGCTTAACTCCGGCGGCATATGCAGACGGATGAAGCTGTCTTCCTGCAAATAGCTCTCCAGTTCGCACACCTCGTCCTCGGCGAAAATGAGGCACATTAAAATAGCATCGGATTCCCGTGCAGCCGATTTTGCCATCTCGGATTTGCTATGGTACACAACTTCGACTGGGATCCCGATCGCAGCGCATTGCGATTTGATCCATTCTGCTTCCTCTCGTTCAAGATGATGGGCTGCCAGGCGGAAAGGCTCGCCTGTATATCCCGATTCCTCCAGCAACTGACGGGCGGCCGCCGGGTCGTGTCGGTGGATGCCCAGAGTCGTATCATTGGTCGGTTGGAAGCTACGCGCCGGATAACCGGATTTGCCCGTGGCCTGAATCATCCCGGGGCGGTCGATCACTAAGTTCACGGCCTGTCGAAAAGCGAGCGATTGCTGCGGTCCAAGTCGATTGCGGTTCCAGGAAATCATGCTAGAGCCCCGACTTAAGGTCTCGATGCGTTTCCAATCGTCACCGGCCCGGGCGGGAACTCGCGAATCGTTTACAATCAACTGCTCCCACTTCAACTTGGAGGAATTCGGGATATCGTCGGGCAGAAAAACTAAGGTTACGCCGTCCAAATAAGGGCGACCGAGAAAATATCCTGCATGCACCTCCAGTTCCATCCGGTTCGGGCTCCAATGCGTGAGCCGGAAAGGGCCCGTGCCGCTTGGAAACTGCCAAAACGCATTTTCGTCCTTACCGAGTAAATCGGCGGGAAGGACGGAAGCGCAGGAGGAGCAGAGCAGACGGGGAAGCAGCCAATTCGGTTGATGCAATGTGAATAAGACGGTTCGCGTATCAAGGGCTTCGATTCGCTGTACAGTCGTCATCAACCAGCTATTCGTCGAATTCTCCCGCAGCCGAGAAAAGGTGAAAACGACGTCCTCGGCGGTGAGCTCTTTTCCATGATGGAAACGGATGCCTTTACGCAGATGGAACGTCCAAGACTTACCGGTCTCGTCATGTTCCCAGTGATGAGCGATCATGCCGGCGACCTGGCCCTTCGTTTGATCGTACTGAACCAGTCGGTCGAAGATTTGCCGCACGAGATGGGAATCGAAGCCGTAAAACAGATGCGCCGGATCCAATGTTAGCGGGGCTTTATACACCGGTAAGCGGAAGATGTCCCTACAGCTTTGGCCCGCGGCCAGCTGTTTTTCCGCCCCAAACTGGTCATTCAGCCATTGAATGAACCGCTCCCGTGCATGGATGTCTTCCTCGTGCTGGTGCAGGAATTCAAACGCCGATCGATATTCCCCTTTTTCCGCTAGCCTTTGGGCAAGTTCAATGATGAAATTTTCCCGGTTAGCCCGAAAAACCAAACGTGAGCGATTCCCGCGCCCCCGCCCAGGAGACCATTCGATCAGACCTTCCTCCTGCAGCTTGCGGATAATCAGCTTCACGTTTCGCTCCGTACAGTGAAACAGCTTTGTTAAATCATCCAACGCCACCTCAACTTCGCGGGGTTCCGCCGAATCGCCTCTTGACTCGGCATAATGATCCAACAGTGCCATATAACGTTCTGCGGTCAACACACCAATACACCTCCATTAGCTCCCATCGCTCACTTGTCGACAAAAAAAGGGGAAATGACTTTGGAATAGTATACTCTTTTTCTTCCTGCTTTTGAAGAAGATAATGGAAATATCCAGAGGGGTGGGCGTAACCAGTCCTACAGGCAGGGAGGTTGTCCTATGAATTATGAGGAATTTTACCGGAGGGAAAGAGAGATCCAGGAGTTCCATCAGTTATTGAAAAGACCTGGCGGACCCCAATGCTTTGCGGTGAGAGGCGTTTCTGAACGTCCGCGAAAAGTCCGTACAAGAATGGGCAGCTTTGGCAAGGTGCTGCGGTCGTTTTTTCAAATGTTCCAATAACTCCAAATGCTGAAAATGCCTGCATCGGAAGATGCAGGCATTCGTTTCCTAAGAGGTGCGTTCAGCGAAAACTTGCTTGAATTGCTCGGTTAACAAAGGGACGACCTCGAATAAATCTCCGACGATCCCGTAGTCGGCGACCTTGAAGATTGGCGCTTCGGGGTCTTTGTTAATCGCAATAATGATCCGCGATTGGCTCATGCCGGCTAGATGCTGGATCGCACCGCTGATCCCGCAAGCGATATAAATTTCCGGCGTGACCACCTTGCCGGTTTGGCCGATTTGCAGCGCATAGTCGCAGTAACCGGCATCGCAGGCGCCGCGAGAGGCGCCGACGGCTCCGCCGAGGCTGTCTGCCAGTTCTTCCAGCACCTTAAAGCCGTCGGCGCTTTTGACACCGCGTCCTCCGGATACGACGATCTTCGCTTCGGTGAGATCTACCTTGCCGGACACCTTGCGCACCACGTCTTTGAGGATGATACTCAGCGGTGTAGGCGGAGTGAACTCCAATGGAACGATTGTGCCTGCGGCAGAGGCTGGGTCAGCGGGAGGAAGGTTGTTCGGACGAAGGGTTACGATTCCGGTGCCGTCTGACAGCCTGGTTTGCTCAAAGGCTTTGCCCGCATATAGCGGACGTGTAAAAGAAATGCCGTCGCCGTCCTTGGTGATGGCGGTAACGTCGGAGATTTGCCCGCAGGCAAGCCGTGCGGCAAGCTGGGGGGCGAGATCGCGGCCAATGGCCGTATGCCCGAGCAGAATCAGTCTTGGTTCGTCCGGCAAGGCGGCCAGTGCTTGCATCGCCGCTTCGAAGGCTAACTCCGGCTGATAGGCTTGGAGCTCGGGATGATCCACCACCAATACTTGGCCGTTGACATGACGAGCCAGTTCGGCTGCCGTATCATCCATTTGGTGACCCAGCAGCACAGCCGTGAGGTTATCGCCATCCTCCCGCAGCAGATTGGCGGCGTGAAGCGCTTCCAAGGAAACCTGACGAAGTTTTCCGTCCTTCGATTCGACGATCACCACGTATGTTTTGCTCATGAGTTAACGCCTCCTTTTGATTTAAATAACCTTAGCCTCGGAGTGCAGCAACCGAACCAATTCCGCCGCTTGCTCGGCGGGTGAGCCGGCCAGCAGCTTACCAGCTTGACGTGCCGGGGGCAAGGAGAGGTTAAGTCGCTGCGTTTTCGCTTTAATATCACCTTCGCTTAGCTCCAGATCGGTCAGTGCCAGTTCGCGGAACGGCTTCTTCTTGGCTTTCATGATCCCGGGAAGGGAAGGATAACGCGGCTCGTTTAATCCTTGTTGCGCGGTCAATACGGCGGGTAGCGTCACCTCTAGCGTTTCAGCGTCGCCTTCCGCGTCTCGGACGACCGTTGCGCGGTCTCCGCTCACGATCAACTCGGTGATCGACGAGACGTGGGGGAGAGCGAGCAGTTTGGCGAGCCGCACAGCGACTTGACCCGCCCCGTTATCAACCGAGAAGTTGCCGCCTAAAATGAGGTCATAGTTCAGGGTTTGCAGGAAGGCGGCGAGCAGGCGAGAGATCCCATATTCGTCCGTATCCAGCGTCTCTGTGGCGATTCGTACGGCTTCGTCAGCGCCCATCGCCAACGCGGTGCGCAGCGCTTCCGCCGTTCTTTCCGGCCCGGCCGATACGACCGTCACCGTACCGCCGTATGTCTCTTTCAAGCGCAGTGCTTCTTCCACTGCGTATTCATCATAAGGATTGATGACGAACTTAACCCCATCTTCACTAACTTTTCCGTCGGTAATGACGATTTTTTCCTCCGTGTCGAAGGTTTGTTTCAAGATGACGACCACATGCATGCTTGCCAACTCCTTTCAAAATAAAAATAGAATTAGGCATGAAATTTACTTCTTAATCGCACGCAGAAAAAAGTCTACGGTGTTCTCCACCTGGCCAGTGAGAGAATACTTCATGCCTGAAATGAGCCAGGAAGTGACGACCTCGTCCAGCGCTCCGAAAATCAACTGCCGTGACAGCTTTGTATCTAGGTCGGTACGGAATGCACCTTCCTCGATCCCCCTTTTCAAGATATGCTCGATCAAGGTGATATAGGGCTTCACGGCAAGGCCGATGGCCTTGCGCAGCTCTAGTGAGCTTTGGCGCAATTCGATTTGGGTGACATAAGCAAAATTCACGTTCTGCTCCAGATGGGTGAAGTGGATTTCGCACACCTTACGTAGTGCTTCCTCGGCCGTGTTCGTTTCGCGGATACTCTGATGGAACAGCTCGACGAGCTTCCCCAACCGATCTTGAAAGAGGGAGATCAGGATATCCTCCTTATTTTTGAAATATAAATAAATCGTACCGTCTGCGACTCCGGCCTCTTTGGCGATTTTAGACACCTGGGAGCCGTGAAATCCGTTCTCCGCAATGACTTTTTCCGCGCCATCCAAAATCATTTCAAATTTTTCCTGTTTCCTACTTGTCATCGGGCCACCTCAATGTTAAAATTTAAAACAGCTGAATGAACCGTCATTCATTTTCTTAATCTTAGGGGAACAACACATCGGTTGTCAAGGTTGAATCCTTAAGATTTTAATTAAACTCCACTTTGTAAACGCTTACCGAAGTTGTCCTACTCTAGCGCCCATCTCAACCGCGACAAACGAACCCACCAATGAACCATCCAACAACGAAATCTTTCCAATGAAATGAAATGCCAAAAAGGAGGGACGTGCGAATCATGGTCACGTTTTGGCTAACGCTAAACGCTTTGCTATTCGCCGCTGTCACAGGATACGCCGTGTTTCTGTTCTATCAGGCGGTATTCCGCCGCTTCCTTTATCTGCGGCTCGGCCGACCGATTGATTTCCGCGCAAGGCGAGAAGGCGCCCAAGGCGAGTTCTGGTCGCAGGTGTTTGGGCAGAAGAAGCTGCTTAAGGACCGCAAAAGCGGTTTGATGCACCTTGTCTTGTTCTACGGATTTATCGTGCTGCAGTTCGGGGCGATCGATTTAATCGTAAAAGGGCTATCGCGCGGAGGCCATTTACCGTTGCCCGCTTATGAGATGTTCGGGTGGTTTCAGGAATTTACCGCACTGGCCATTCTGCTCGCCATGGGCTACGCTGCTTACCGCCGTTATATCGAGAAGCTTCCGCGATTGAAGAAAGGTTGGAAACCGGGCATCGTCGTGATATTTATTTACTCGCTAATGGTTTCGGTACTGTTATCGCTAGCTTTCGAACGCGTCGGGATGGGACTCGAGTTTTCATGGTACGCTCCCGTATCGTCAGCTATCGCCGCCGTATTCGCCGGGCTGCCTTCCACCGTGGCTGAAGCCGTCTTCTATGTGTTCTGGTGGCTGCACCTGTTAATCCTGCTATCCTTTCTTGTTTATGTTCCTCAGTCGAAGCACTTTCATCTGATCACCGCACCGATCAACATCTGGTTGCGCCGCCGTGAACCTCATGGCCGGCTGCAAAGTCTAAACCTCGAAGACGAAGAAGCGGAAAGCTTTGGCGTTGGCAACATCGAGGACTTCACGCAAAAGCAAATGCTCGACTTCTACGCTTGCGTGGAATGCGGCCGCTGTACCAATGTATGCCCCGCGGCAAGCACCGGCAAAACGCTGTCGCCGATGCATCTGATCACGAAGCTGCGGGATCATCTCACCGAGAAAGGAGCCGCGGTGACAGGTAAATCGCCGTGGGTGCCGGCGAATGTGTTCGGCTCCGCTAGCGTTCATGCCTTAGCGGTATGTGCCGGGGACGCGGCACCGGCTTGGGGTGATGCTTCGGGCGTGACCGACATTCGTCCGACGCTGGATTGGCAGAAGGCGACTTGGCAGGTGGCCGCCCAAGGCAAAGCCGTAACCGACCTTGAACTTATCGGCGACGTCATGACCGAGGAGGAGATCTGGGCTTGTACGACTTGCCGCAACTGCGAAGATCAATGCCCGGTTGGCAATGAACACGTTGACAAAATCGTAGACCTGCGCCGCCATCTGGTGTTGATGCAGGGCAGCGTACCCGCGGAAGGGCAGCGCGCGATGCAAAACATCGAGCGCCAAAGCAATCCTTGGGGGATTAGCCGCAATGACCGCGCCGCCTGGACCGGCGAGCTGGAGGGGATCCCCGTGCCAACAGTCAAGGATAATCCGGCTTTCGACATTTTGTTCTTCGTTGGGTCGATGGGCTCCTACGATTTACGCAGCCGCAAAATCACACGGGCGTTCGTCCGGCTGCTGAACGAAGCCGGTGTCAATTTCGCCATCCTCGGCAACGAGGAGCGAAACTCTGGGGACACGCCTCGCCGAATGGGCAATGAGCTCTTGTTTCAGCAGCTATGCCTGGAGAACATTGCGACGTTTCAACGATATGGCGTACGCAAGATCGTCACCGCTTGCCCTCATACGTTTAATACGCTGAAAAATGAATATCCCGAATTCGGTTTGGAGGAGGTGGAAGTGCTTCACCATACGCAACTGCTGGAGCAACTGATCCGAGAGGGTCGGTTAAAACCGTCCTATCGGGTGAATGAGGTGGTCACCTACCATGATTCTTGTTATCTCGGTCGATACAACGGCGTCTACGACGCGCCGCGGGAGGTGCTGCGAGCCGTTCCCGGCGTGGAGCTGGTCGAGATGGCACGGTCGCGGGAGAACGGGATGTGTTGCGGTGCTGGCGGCGGGCTGATGTGGATGGAGGAAAGCGATGGCAAACGGATCAACCTGGCCCGTACCGAACAAGCGCTGGAGGTTCGACCAAGTATCATCAGCAGCGCGTGCCCTTACTGTCTGACGATGCTGGAGGATGGCACGAAACTCAAGGAAGTGGACGATCAGGTGAAGGCACTGGACATCGCCGAAATCTTAGAGTTATCGGTGTTTGGCGAACAGGCAAACGAACCGGTTCCCGTGTTATCCCAATGAAAATTCCATTGAAATAGGAGGTAGATCAAATGAACAAACCGATCCGCAAAGCAGCCGTTATCGGCTCCGGCATTATGGGCTCCGGCATTGCTGCCCAACTGGCAAACGCAGGGATCCCTTGCCTGCTTCTTGACATCGTCCCTCCGCGGTTAACTGACGCGGAGATGGCTGCTGGACTTACGCTCGACCATCCTTCCGTGCGCAATCGACTGGCTACGGCGGCCATCGCCGGGCTGGCTAAGACGAAACCCGCCCCGCTTTATGACAACTTTTTTGCTGAGCGGATCACGCCTGGTAACTTGGAAGATCACCTAGCACTTATTGCCGAGGTGGACTGGGTCATCGAGGTCGTTGTCGAGAATCTCGAGGTGAAGCAGCAACTGCTAGCCCAGGTGGAACGTCACTGGAAGCCGGGAACGATCGTCAGCTCGAACACGTCGGGCATTTCGATCAACGCGATGGCTGAAGGGAGATCCGAGGAATTTCGGAAGCATTTTCTAGGCACGCATTTCTTTAACCCGCCGCGGTATATGAAGCTGCTAGAGATCATCCCCGGACAAACGACCGACCCGGAGTTGGTCGCTGATATACGCCGTGTCTGCGAGCGCACGCTTGGCAAAACGGTCGTGCTCGCGAAAGATACGCCAAACTTCATCGCCAACCGGATCGGCACTTATGGGCTGCTGGTTACTCTGCGTGAGATGGAGGAGAAGGGTTACACCGTCGAAGAGGTGGATGCGGTCACCGGACCGGCGATGGGCCGTCCGAAGAGCGCTACTTTTCGCACCTTGGATTTAGTTGGATTGGATACGTTTCTGCATGTGGCCGATAACGTATTCGCAAATGTGACAGACGAAGCGGAGAAAGTGGTGTTTGCTGCACCGGCTACGCTCAAAGATATGGTGTCTCGGGGCTGGCTTGGGGAGAAGAGCGGGCAGGGTTTCTATCGGAAAATTAAGGGGGAACGGGGGAGCGAGATTTTGTCCCTGAACCTCCAGACGATGGACTACGGCCCGCAACGCAAGATAACGTCCGCTTCCTTGGAAGCCGCCAAGCTGGCGAAAGGCGCGGCTGCCAAGACGAAAGCGCTGCTCAGTGCTCAGGATCGTTACTCGCAGTTAGCCTGGGATGTACTCAAGCAGGTGTTAATCTACTCCGCCGCCAAACGGGGGGAAATCGCAGACAGCATCCGCGAAATCGACGAGGCGATGAAGTGGGGCTTCAACTGGGAGTTGGGCCCGTTCGAAACATGGGATGCCATCGGGTTAGTCCGCTCGGTTGAGAAAATGGAGGCCGAAGGGCTGGCGGTACCGGCCTGGGTCAAGAATTGGATCGCAGAAGGGAATACCTCGTTCTACAAAAAAGACGGCGGCTCTCTATTCCAAGCCGCAGTTGGCGGGTATACCCCCGTTGAGCTCCCGCCAGAACAAATTACGCTTCGCGATCTGAAGTCGCAGAACAAGGTTGTTCGCAGCAACAGCGGCGCGAGTCTGATCGATCTCGGTGACGGCGTGGCCTGCCTGGAGTTCCATTCGCCGAACAATGCGATCGGTGCGGATATTTTGCAGATGATCTCGCAAAGCATGGACGAAGTAAGGGATAACTTCGAAGGCCTTGTCATTGCCAATCAAGGGCGTAATTTCTGCGTAGGCGCCAATCTTATGCTGCTCCTGATGGAAGCGCAGGACGAGGAATGGGATGAAGTCGACGACATTATTCGTCTGTTTCAGAACACAATGTACCGCTTGAAACGATTCGAGAAGCCGGTGATCGCTGCTCCGCATCGCATGACGCTGGGCGGCGGAGTGGAGGCCTGCATGCCGGCCGATCAGGTCATTGCCACCGCCGAAACCTATTACGGGCTCGTTGAGGTCGGCGTTGGACTGATTCCGGCGGGCGGAGGCTGCAAGGAACTGGCGCTACGTGCCAGCCAGCAAGCATCCATCGCCGAAGCCGACATACAGCCTTATCTCAATCATTACTTCCAAACGGTGGGCACTGCCACCGTCTCAACCAGTGGCCATGATGCCAAACGACTGGGGCTGCTTAAACCTTCCGACCGGATCGTGCTGAATCCCGACCATACGATCTATGAGGCGAAGCAGGCTGTGCTGAAGCTGGCGGGAAGCGGGTATGAGCCGATTCCCGAAACGAAGTTCCGCGTCGTCGGTTCCGAAGGGAAAGCGGTGCTCCAGGTGGGTGCACTTGGCATGCACGAGGGCGGGTACATCAGCGACCACGATCTACTGATCGCAAACAAACTGGCCCATGTGCTTGCTGGTGGCGACGTGCCGGCGGGAACGTATGTGACGGAGCAATACATGCTTGATTTGGAACGCGAAGCGTTCCTGAGCTTGTGCGGGGAGCCGAAGACACGCCAGCGGATGCAGCACATGCTGAGCAAAGGAAAACCGTTGCGGAACTAAATGAGGGGGAGAGTGAATAGACGATGAAAGAGGCTGTAATCGTATCGACAGCTCGGACGGCGGTGGGCAGAGCCAAGAAAGGCAGCTTGACCCAAACGCGCGCCGATGATTTGGGTAAGATCGTGTTGGAAGCCGCGGTGGAGCGCGCTCCCGGCCTTAGCAAAGCGGATGTTGAGGACATCATCATCGGATGCGCGATGCCGGAAGGGGAACAGGGGCTAAACTTCGCGCGCATCATGTCCTTATACGCCGGGTTTCCGGTGACGGTGCCGGCTTTAACCATCAATCGCTTTTGTTCGTCCGGACTGCAGGCGATCGCTTTCGCGGCGGAACGGATCATGCTCGGGCAGGCCGATGTGCTGATTGCCGGCGGAGTAGAAAGCATGAGCCATGTTCCGATGACCGGGTTTAAGGTGTCGCCGAATCCGCGGATCGTTGCCGAGATGCCCGAGGCCTATATGGCGATGGGCCATACGGCGGAACGCGTCGCGGAGCGGTTTGGCGTCTCCCGCGAGGACCAGGATCGTTTCGCTTTGAACTCGCATTTGAAGGCGGCACGAGCGATCGCCGAAGGCAAGTTTAAGGAAGAAATCGTTCCATTTGAGGCAGAGCATCGCAGCCTGGATGAGCGCGGGAAAGTGAAAGCGAAGCGCTTTGTCTTCGACACCGACGAAAGCGTACGCGGCGACACGACCGCGGAGGCGCTAGCCAAGCTGAAACCCAGCTTTAAGCAAGGCGGTACCGTGACTGCGGGGAACTCTTCCCCGATGAACGATGGGGCGGCGGCCGTCGTCGTGATGAGCCGGGAGAAAGCGGAATCGCTTGGACTTCAGCCGCTGGCGACGTTCCGTTCTTTTGCGGTAGCCGGCGTAGAGCCGGAGCTGATGGGCGTTGGTCCGGTGAAGGCGATTCCGAAGGCGCTTTCCGCAGCCGGCATCACCGTGAAGGATGTCGATCTGTTTGAAATCAACGAAGCGTTCGCCTCCCAATGCCTGCACGTGATCCGCGAGTTGGGCTTGGATGAGGACAAAGTGAACGTAAATGGCGGCGCAATCGCGTTGGGGCATCCGCTGGGCTGTACGGGCACGAAGTTGTCGATCTCGCTGATTCATGAGCTGCGCCGCCGCGGCGGCGGGTATGGGGTTGTGTCCATGTGTATCGGCGGCGGCATGGGTGCGGCTGGTGTATTAGAAGTTCATCCCATTAATTAAATGAAGGAGAGGATCGCATGAGCAACGAAACGATGGAAAAAATCGCAGGCGGAAGCTTCGTCATCGCGGACATTGACTGCAACCGGGTTGTGACGCCGGAGGACTTCAGCGAAGAGCAGCGGATGATTGGGGAGACGACGGAGGAATTTGTGAAGGCGGAAATCCTCCCGAGGGACGAGGAGATCGAGCATTTGAATTACGAGCTGACCGCTGATTTGCTGCGCAAAGCAGGCGAGGTAGGGTTGCTCGGCGCTGATGTTCCCGAGGCTTACGGAGGCATGGGGCTCGATAAAGTCAGCACGACGTTGATCAGCGAAAGGCTGACCAAAGCTTCTTCGTTCGCGCTTTCAGCCGGGGCCCATGTTGGGATCGGGACGCTGCCGATCGTGTATTTTGGGACCGAAGCGCAGAAGCAGAAATATTTGCCGAAGCTGGCGACGGGCGAGCTGCTCGCGGCTTATTGCCTGACGGAGCCTTCCTCGGGCTCCGATGCGTTAGGCGCAAAAACGACGGCCGTGTTGTCGGAGGATGGCACGCATTATGTTTTGAACGGCACTAAGCAGTTTATTACCAATGCCGGTTTCGCCGACGTGTTCATCGTCTACGCCAAAGTGAACGGCACGGACTTCAGCACGTTTATTGTGGAGCGGAGCATGGAGGGGGTCAGCATCGGACCGGAAGAGAAGAAGATGGGGATTAAGGGCTCCTCCACATGCCCGTTGATTCTGGAAGACGTGAAGGTGCCGGTTGACAATCTTCTATGGGAAGTCGGCAAAGGCCATTTAATCGCCTTTAACATCCTGAACATCGGACGATTCAAATTGGCTGCCGGCTGCTTGGGTTCCTCTAAAGATGCGATCGAATATGCTTCGAAATACGCCAACGAGCGGACCCAATTCGGGCAAAAAATCTCGTCCTTCCCGCTGGTCGGCAAAAAGTTGGCGGAGATGAATACGCGTACGTTCGTGCTGGAAAGCATGGTGTACCGTACCGCCGGCCTGTTTGATATCGGGTTGGCTGAAGTGGATCATAGCAGTACCGACGTGGGATATCAATCGGCCAAGGCGATCGCCGAATATCAATTGGAATGCTCAATCAACAAAGTATTCGGCTCAGAGGTGTTGGATTTCGTTGCGGACGAAGGAGTGCAAATCCACGGCGGTTACGGATTTACGCAGGAGTATCGGATCGAGCGGATTTACCGCGACTCGCGGATCAACCGGATTTTTGAAGGCACAAACGAAATCAACCGCCTTCTGATCCCTGGCAGCTTGGTGAAACGCGCGATGAAAGGTGAACTGCCGCTGCTCCCTGCTGCACAGAAACTGCAATTGGAGCTGATGGAGCCGATGCCAAGCCGGACTTTCGAAGGGACGCTGGAGGAGGAAGCGCATCTGCTGTCCATGTCCAAAAAGATCTTCCTGATGGCCGGAGCTCAGGCCGTGCAGAAATATCAGTTGAAGCTGGAGCGTGAGCAAGAGGTACTGAGCCACTTGGCGGATATCATGATCGCCATTTATGCGATGGAAAGTGCGCTGCTCCGCACACAGAAGCTCATTGCGAGTGCCGGTGAAGACAAAGCGGCGCTGCCAATTGCGATGACGAGTGTGTTCATCCACGAAGAATTCGGCAAGATCGAAGCTTGGGCCAAAGAAGCGTTAAGCTACATGGAACAAGGGGACCTGTTGCGCACCCAGCTGTCCATCCTCAAGAAATTGACAAAGCGTTCGGCGATGAATACGCTGTCATTAAAACGGCAAATCGCCGCCAAAGTGATTGAAGCAGAGAAATACGTTTTGTAAAATTTGCGAGGTTGGGAGGCAGGCGTATGACAAGGAAACCTTGGCTGAAGTTTTATCCCGCTGAAGTACCGCCCACCTATGATTATCCAAAGCAAAATCTCGCGCATTTCCTGGAACTTTCCGCCGATCGGTATCCCGAAGTAACGGCTCTGGAATTCATGGGAAAGAAAATGACGTACCGTGTTTTGTTGGAACAGACGTACCGGTTTGCGAATGCCCTGCGGAAGCTGGGCATTCGCAAGGGCGACCGGGTAGCCATCATGCTGCCAAATTGCCCGCAGGCAGTGATTGCTTATTACGGAACCTTGATGATGGGCGGCATTGCGGTGATGACGAACCCGCTTTACATGCCTAGGGAACTGGAACATCAGCTTAACGATGCCGGTGCCCGCGTCATGGTCACGCTCGATCCACTTGTCGAACGCGTGAGGACAGCGACAAAGCTGCGCCCGCTGGAATACATCATTGCGACTTCGATCAAGGATTATTTGCCTTTTCCCAAGAACCTCCTTTATCCGATCAAGGCAAAGAAAGACGGAATGGCCGTCCATTTAAACTACAATGACCGGCTGCTCGCGTTCCCCGCATTTCTTACCGACGGAAGCTCTGAGCCCTGCCGTGTCGAGCTTGATCCTGAACAGGATTTGGCCTTATTGCAGTATACTGGCGGGACGACGGGGTTTGCCAAAGGCGTCATGCTGACGCATATGAATTTGGTAGCTAACACGATACAGAATCAGCTTTGGTTCTACCGTTCCCGTCTGGGAAAAGAGAAATATTTGGCCGCGCTTCCTTTTTTTCATGTGTTCGGGATGACGGTGTTGTTAAATCAATCGGTCGCTTTGGGTGGTACTTTGATGCTGCTGCCGCGCTTTGACATCAATCAGGTACTTCAGACGATCCATAACAAGAAACCTACGGTATTCCCAGGTGCGCCGACGATGTACGTGGCTATTATTAACCACAAAGACATCGCGGGGTACGATTTATCCTCGATCAATGTGTGCGTAAGCGGTGCGGCACCGCTGCCGTTAGAGGTGCAGACCCGGTTCGAGGAGGTGACCGGAGGGAAACTGATCGAAGGTTACGGATTGACTGAAGCTTCGCCCGTCACCCATGCCAACAACATCTGGGAGACACGGAAGAGCGGGTCGATCGGCATTCCTTTTCCCGACACCGACGCCATGATCGTGCATCCGGACACGCTCGAGGAAGTTCCGGTCGGTGAAATCGGGGAGCTCGCCGTATATGGTCCCCAGGTGATGCGCGGGTATTGGAACCGTCCGGAGGAGACGTACAAGACCCTGCGCGACGGTTGGTTGCTGACCGGCGACTTGGGACGGATGGATGAGGATGGTTACTTCTATATCCTGGACCGACGCAAGGATTTGATTATTGCCGGCGGTTATAACATCTATCCGCGTGAAGTTGAAGAGGTACTGTTTGAGCATCCGGATGTGGAGGAGGCGATCGTCGCCGGTATTTACGATCCGTATCGGGGAGAGACTGTCAAAGCCTACATTGTCTTAAAGGAAGGTACTCCTCCGGATGCGGACGCCATCAAGCGTTGGTGCAAGGAAAAGCTGGCCGCCTACAAAGTGCCGAAGGTTTATGAGTTCCGTGACAGTCTGCCCAAGACGCTTGCCGGTAAAGTGCTGCGCCGCAAGCTCGTAGAAGAGGAAGCGGAACGACAGCAACCGCCGCGAGCGAATTAAGCGGAGGTCTTGGGAGACTTGAAAGGTCAGTCAACCGAGGACGAGAAAAATACGCGGCGACAAGAACGGGAGGTCGTAAGAAATGAAAGCGGATTCAGAAGAACTGCGGCAGCGCCTGGAGCTTTGGAATCAAGCCGCGGTCGGTTCGTTCGTCGATTACCTTGGCTGCCAGGTGGAAGAAGCGGACGAACGCAGGGTAGTTATGACCTTGGACATCCGTCCGCAACATCTCAATTTGATTGGCATCGTGCATGGCGGCGTTCACGCGACGCTGATCGATTCGGCCATGGGACTGCTAGCGATGATCGCTAAGCCCGAAGCAAGCGTCGTCACAACGAATTTGAACTTGAATTATGTGGCAAAAGCCGAACAGGGACGGATAACCGTGACTGCGGAGATGGTCCACGTATCGCGCAAATCGGTGACGACGATGGCGTATGCCCGGCTGGACCAGGGGGAAATCTGCGCCTTTGGGACGGGAACGTTCCGCGTGACCTGACAGCTTGGGTGATTGCCTCGGCGCGGGAGGCTTGATCTGTGCATATGGTAAATAGATGCAAGCCATATGCACAAGGAGGAGCCTATGAACCTATTAATGGTGGCGCCCGAGCAAATACCGGTTCCCGGCAGCGGTTCCGTGGAAATCAGCATGCTGGCTATCGCCAGACAGCTGGCGCTTAACCACACGGTAACCTTAATCAGCAGAACAGGCCGTGGTCTGCCACATGTCAGCAGGATGGGGAGACTCACGATCGTCCGTGTAAACACCGGCAGCCCAAGCCGCTATATCGCATCGGTCCTGCGATACATCCGGGGACGGCGCTACGATTTGATCCAGGTCGATAATCGCCCGCATTACATGGCCAAAATCAAGGCCATGTTTCCTCATACTCCAGTTACCCTATTTCTGCATTCACTAACTTTCGTAAAATCTACGGCGCGGGTGAACGAAAGTCTGGGTAAAGCGGATCTGATCATCGCTAACAGCGACTCGCTTAAAGCGAGTTTGGCCGCGCGTTTCCCTCGCCAAGCGGGGAAATTACGCAAGGTCCATCTCGGCGTCGATACCGGCCGGTTCAGACCGGCGGAGGGGAGAGCCAGCCGTTCGGGGGGCCGGTTCCGCGTGTTGTTCGCCGGCCGGGTGATCCCGCGGAAAGGGGTCCCGGTGCTGATTCGGGCGGTCGGACTCGCTCGTCAAGAATATGGAGCGATCGACCTCACGGTCATCGGAGGCGGCCGGCCAGGTTATATAAAGGAACTAAAACGGTTGGCACGAGCAAGAGGGGTTCCGGTGAGGTTCACCGGAAAAGTTCCGCATCGCGCCATTCACCGCAAGTTCCGCGAGGCCGACTTGTTCGCATGCCCCTCCCAAGAGCATGAAGCGTTTGGACTCGTAAACGTTGAAGCGATGGCTTCTGGGCTTCCCGTCGTTGCTTCTAATATTGGAGGGATCGGGGAGATCATTAAGCATGGGGCGAACGGTTATCTGGTAGACGCGTATGCTAAACCGGCAGATCATGCCAAGTGGATTCTGAAGCTGGCGCGAGATCGCGAGCTGGCTGCGAAGTTGTCCAGGCAAGCGCGGAAGGATGCCGTTGAGCGGTTTAGCTGGAAGCAAACCGCCGGGAAGCTGATGGGAATCTACAAGCAGTTTGGCTCTTGAACAAACGAAAACCGGACGGAAGGCATCAGTAGGATTGCCATTTCCGTCCGGTTTCGTTTGTTTGTGTTTATTTATATTTTCCATAAGCCCGGGCATATTTCATGATCGTGCGGAAGATACTCTTGTCCTTCAGTTTCCGGAAGATGAAGGGGTCAGGGGAAGTATTGACCTCCAGGATCCAGGGACGCAGCTTTTGGTCAATTGCCACATCTACCCCGATTTCTCTCAGCCCGGGAAACGTGATCTTCAAGTGATCGGCTATATCCTCGCCAAAATCCTGCAGCGTACTCATGTATGACTTGAGGCGAGGACCCTTCAGATACGGAGTGAGCAACTTCTCTGCAGCCACGAGCTTTCCGTCGCTGTGATAGTTGGTGACGATCTTCTTCGGATGAGCTAATCTGCCGATGATCCCTGTCGTTGTCCAGACTTTCTGCGGGGTGCGTTGAACCATAACGCGCAGGTCAAATCGACGTTGGTCGTATTTGAGAAGATCGATGCCTTGCTGAATGAGGTAACTGCCTCGAAATTTATGCTTCTTGATTGAAGCGTATAACTCGTCAATCGAACCGTAGGATCGAACGATTTTCTCAAGCTGGAATTGGTAGCTTCCCTGCCGTTGGTGAGGTCGGTATTCCACTCGCATGACCCCATTTCCCCAAGTGCCGTTCACGGGTTTAACGTAGACCATTTTATGCTTCATTAGCATATTTGATAGATGTTCTTTACTGAATCGGCGAGTTTCGGGTAGGTAGGCCCGCAGCTTGCTGCTTTGCATTAAGACCGCGTTCTTTTTCCATTTACTTGTGACATGACGTGAGTGCCGTGAAGATTTCATAAGTGAATATCCCCTTCAATTTCATATAGGGTAGTGTATTCTTCTGTCTCGCAAAGGGAGAAGATGATCACCTAGTGTACCGGAAAATAGACATTAGCAGTTTTGTCGTACTTTGACGTAATTAGTTCAATGACATATAATTGTTATGACAACTATATGAGAGGGCGAAATTCGTATGACGACGGATCAATCGCAAAGCGAACTGGCGGTGGGATTTATCATGGGCGTCTCTTACCGAAAAATCGTAGCTTTGCTCCAGCATCGGCTGAAGGGCTATGATATCACGGCGGAGCAGTGGTCCGTGCTGAACCAGATCGATAGAGCAAACGGCTTGATTCAGAAGGAGATCGCGGATCGCACCGGGAAAGACAAGCCGACGACAACCCGTATTATCGACCTTCTGGAGAGTAAGGGGTTGGTATTCAAGGAACCGGGGCGGCAGGACCGTAGATCCTTTTTTGTCTACAGTACGGAGCGGGGGAAGGAGATCATCCGGGAAACGGCGCCGATCGAGCAAAGCGTGACCGATGAGGTCAAGCGGATGATGAGCGGTGAGGAGTACGAATTGTTGATGGATTTGCTTCAACGCATTCATGTTCATTTCAGCGACTCCCAATTTGACGAAGTAGAGAAATAAGGGCAAGGAGAAGGAGAGAGAGAGATTATATGAGCTTACCATCGAATCAACAACCTGAATCGGAACGGCTTTGGACGAGATCGTTTATTTCATTAACGATCTCTGCTTTTTTGTTGTTCTTAAATTTGCATATGCTATTGTCGACGTTTTCGGCTTATGTAAAAAGCGAGTTTGCCGCAAGCGATCTTCAGGTTAGTCTTGTGACCAGCGTATTTGCCGGGTCGGCCATCCTAACGCGGTTTCTGGCGGCGGGGCTGCTGCGCAAACTATCGCCCAATGTGCTATTGTTCATCGGGTTAATTATTGCGGCGGTGGCGACGGTCCTCAACAGCGCTGCCGGATCGGTAGGCACTCTTCTGCTGGTCAGGGCCGTTTACGGGATCGGCTTCGGTATTGGTAGTACGCTGCTGCCAACCTTTGCCTCGCGGATCATTCCGCTCCAACGCATGGGGGAAGGTATTGGATACTTCGGGTTATCCAGTAGCCTGGCCATGTCGATCGGTCCGATGATCGGCTTGAATGTCATGCGGGAGTTAGGTTTTGGAACACTCACGCTGATAGGGACAACTGCCGTGCTGCTAATGTTTCCGTTGTTGCTGCTAACTCGGGCGCTTCCCGCGATTCGGCCGATGAAAGAGAAGGAGCAGCGGCAGCCCAGAGCGACGCAGGGCGAAGAAGATACCAACGCGAAACAACGTCCGGCGTTTAACCGTGGGCTTGTGTTTCCTGCTCTGCTAAATATGATTCTAGCTGTTACCTACAGCGGGCTCTTGAGTTTTATAGCGCTGTTCGGCGAGTTTATCCACTTGGATCAGGTCGGATTGTTTTTCCTGTTTAACGCGGTGACGGTCGTCCTCATTCGTCCGATCTCCGGGCGGATCTTTGACGCCAGAGGTCATGCCGCCGTTCTGATCCCATCCGCGCTACTCGTGATCGCAAGTATGTTCATCCTTTCCTACACAACGAACCTGCCAATGTTAATCCTATCGTCGCTGCTGTACGGACTAGGTTTCGGTGCGATCCAGCCGACGATTCAAGCCTGGATGCTTCGTACTTGCAAGCCCGAGCAATACGGGAGCGCTAACAGCATGTTTTATAACTCCATGGATTTTGGCGTCGCTGTTGGCGCCGTTATTTTGGGAGCTATCGCTTCCGGAACCAACTATGCCGTAATGTACCGATATTCCGCAGGATTTATGGGATTGTTCCTAGTGTTTTATCTCGTGGTTGAGTGGACGAAGCGTATGCGCCGCATGCAGCGGGAGGCTTCCTTGGACCCTAGCGATAATCAGGCTGATTACATCATGCAAAGCTCCGGCATTTAGCCGGAGTTTTTTTGTTGGGATGTGAACCCCTCCCCTCCGAACGCATACCTAATTTGGATTTGGCACATATTACAAATTACAACAGCTTAGATCCGGAGGCACGGAATGAGAAGAATCAACCGAAATCGGCCGCCCCATATCCGGCGGAAGGACAAGGCGGAATCGATCACGGAGGGACCCAATGAAGCGGCTAGCCGTCCAATAGTCGGGCCCCCAAGCGATACGGTCGTTATGATCCAGGAAGCTTTAGGAAACAGCCCGGATGTCCACATCCGCAAAATGGCGAATGAGAAATTTGTCGTCAGTTATATCGACAGCTTGACTGATCCTAAGCTGTTAAGCGAGCTGATGAGTAACCTCGAAGACATGATTCAAGAAGGGGGAGAGGCCAGTTCGAAGGAGCAGTTCGCGGATTCCATTAGCGCGGGAAGCGTAAAGCTGGCAAGCACAGAGCGCGAGATGCTATCCGGCATGCTAACCGGAGCAGCGGCAGTCCTTGTTGAGGGAGTGGAAGGCGCCCTGCTTGTATCCATCCCCGGCGGATCGCGACGATCCGTCGAAGAGCCGTCCTCCCAGACCGTGATTCGCGGACCGAAAGAAGGTTTTACGGAAGACATCTCGACGAACTTATCACTCATCCGCAAACGGCTGAGAACGCCGGATTTGCGCCTTGAAAATCGTGTCATCGGCACATATACCCAAACTCGGGTAGTCGTGGCTTATATCCGGGGAATCGCCCAGGCTTCCGTAGTGGAGGAAGTCTTGAAGCGGTTGGATGCCATCGATACCGACAGCATTCTGGAGAGCGGTTATATCGAAGAGTTTATTCAAGACCGTGCCTTCACCCCGTTTCCGACGATTATAAATACCGAGCGTCCCGATACCGTAGCCGGTTCTTTATTGGATGGACAGGTCTCCATCCTTATTGACGGTACTCCTTTCGCGTTGGTTTGTCCGGTGACGTTTTTTAAGTTTTTCCTATCCAGCGAAGACTATTACCAAAGGTACGATATTTCTTCTTTTCTGCGGAATATTCGTTTGTTTTCCTTTTTGGTCGCGATGCTGCTCCCATCCCTGTATATTGCGGTTACGACGTTTCATCCGGAGATGCTCCCCACCACGATGCTAATTAGCATCGCGGCCCAGCGTGAAGGCACGCCGCTTCCGGCGCTCCTGGAAGCGATGCTGATGGAAATTACCTTCGAGGTGATTCGGGAAGCCGGCGTTCGAATGCCGCGGGTAGTGGGTCCTGCGATTTCGATCGTGGGAGCGCTGGTATTGGGACAAGCCGCAGTTCAAGCCGGACTTGTCTCTGCCGTTATGGTCATTATCGTGTCGTTTACGGCCATTGCTAATTTCGTCATTCCTACGTTTGCCATGTCGTCAGCTGTGCGGCTGATTCGCTTCGGTCTCATGATTTTGGCAGGGAGTTTTGGTCTATATGGGATCTTGTCCGGCATAATCCCCTTGCTGATGCATTTGGTCTCGCTTCAATCTTTTGGAGTTCCTTATTTCCTGCCGGTCGCTCCGCTAAGCTGGTCCAACATTAAGGATGTGTTTATCCGTTTGCCTTGGCCCAGAATGAATAAGCGTCCGGAATATATCAGTATCCAAAATCAGGTGAGACAAGGGAACGGTCCGAAAGAGGACCCAAATAAATCCTAGGAGAGTGCGAGATGCGCCGAATCTTGTTGTGCTGCGCTGCCGTCCTTGTGTGCATGGCGACGGCAGGCTGCTGGAACCGCACGGAGTTGGACGAATTGGGCATTACCGTAGCCAACGGCTTTGATCGCAGCGGAGATGAATGGGAGATGACTTATCAGGTGATCGTCCCGTCGGCTAGCGGGGCAAGCCAAGGCGGAGGAAGCGCCGGCGGCGGCTCTCAGCCGAGCGTGTACGTGTTCACGACGAAGGGAAATACGATTCGCGAGGCCGCCGACCGAGGATATACGGAAAACCCGCGCCGGTTGTATTTCGGTCATACCGACATCATCGTGATCGGGAGGGAGGTCGCCGAAACGGGCATTGAGCAAATCCTCGATTTGTATTTTCGCAACATTGATGCTCGCGAAACCGTGCTCGTTGCCGTGACGGATGGCAAGGCAAGAGAAATATTACGTAAAATGGTCCCTCCGGAAAAAATTCCGGGTACGGCTCTGGCCGAGATTTTGCGGAAGCAAAACAGCTCCTCTTCTTATTTTCCAGTCGTTAATGTATTTCAAATGGCTCAGAAGCTGGTTTCCGACGCACAGACGGTCGGTGTACCGGAGATCATCGTCACGAAAGGAAACGCCAAAGCGTTGGAATCGCTGGACGTCAATAAAACCACTTCGCCACCCGTTAAGATGAAGGTTGAACGGTTGGGTGTGTTTCATCAAAACCGGCTCGTCGGGTACCTATCCCGCAACGAGAGTTACGGAATCTCGTGGCTGACGAATCAAGTCAAGGGCAGCACTCTATCCTTCTCCTGCTCGGGAGCTCAGACCAAGAAAAAAGATGGAACAGTTCGGATTACCAGCGCCAAAACCAAGGTGACGCCGATCCGGTCCGGGGAGCAGCATTACAACATGCAGGTGGATACGGAAGCGAGCGGCGATTTGCTGATGGAATTTATGTGTGCAGAGGATTTGTCCAAGCCGCAGAGCATTAAAGTAATCGAAAAGGCGGTGGCGGAGGAGATAAGGAGCAAAATCGAATTGGGATGGGAAGCGAGCCGTAAACTGCGGGTCGACTTGCCCGGATTCGCCGATAAAATCCATCGCAAAGATCCGAAGACATGGAAGAAGCTGCAAAACGACTGGAGCGAGGAGTTAACCCGGATCGAATTGGACATCCGCGTAAAAGTGAAGTTGCAGCGTCCCGGCTTAACCAAAAAATCGTTCGATACTTTGTTGAATCAGGACTCGGAGCAGAAATGAACCGGAGGAAGGAAGGCGTGCCTCATGGGCTTTAAGAAGAGTAGACTGCCGGAGTTTATCTCCAGCTTCGCGTTGTTCGAGGTCGGAAGCACCACCTTATTTCAGATCGGCGCCGAAGCGAAGCAGGATGCCTGGCTGGTGATGCTCCTGGGGGCGCTGGCCGGGTTGCTGCTGCTCCTGATGCATCTGGCCATTCACCGCCTCGACCCGAAGCGGGACTTATTCGAGTTATGCCGAACCTATTTCGGCAAGGTTGCCGGTACGGTCTTCGGTAGTGTTTTTGCGGCGTATTTCGCCTATGAGGCTTCGCGCAACCTGAGGGATTTAGGTGAACTTGCCTCTTATATGCTATTAAACCGAACTCCTATTGGGATCATAATCCTGATCGCCACCCTGGTGATCGCCAACAGCGTCCGATATGGACCTCATGCCGTGTTTCTGACCTGTCTGGTCATGATCCCATTCATCATGGTCAGTTATTTTATCCTCATCTCGATGATTGCGGGGGTTGGCTTGATCCATGTCGAGAACATGCTCCCCGTATTGGAGAACGGACTTCAGCCCGTGATGAAAAACGTTCTAGACGTCATATCATTCCCGTTTGGGCAGACCGTGCTGTTTCTGGTCTTTTTTCCGATGATCCATGATGAAAAGAAGCTTCGCAGGTCCATTCTGGTCACATACGGATTAACCGCGTTATTCCTGATCCTTGTCAATCAGATCAATGTTCTGGTGTTAGGCCCAAAGCTGGCGGAGACGCTCACTT
The DNA here is from genome assembly GCF_014947195.2 of Paenibacillus rhizolycopersici. NCBI lineage: Bacteria > Bacillati > Bacillota > Bacilli > Caryophanales > Paenibacillaceae > Paenibacillus > Paenibacillus rhizolycopersici. The sequence continues at coordinate 83,343 of NZ_JADCNN020000013.1, forward strand.
TCCCTTTATTGCAGGTCGTACAGCAGATCGAATTGGTTGAGGTATTCGAAAGAATGGATATTCTCTTCGTGCTCGTCCTGTTTATCGGACTGGGAACCAAGCTGGTTCTCTTCTATATCGGGGCGGTGGCAGGGGGCTCGCGGATCACTGGCACGCCTTATAAAAAGTGGGTAATCCCGTTTGCGATCGCGATTCTCGGGATGTCGTTTATCTCTCCCAATTTTACGCACCACCTGTGGGTAGGAATCGACGTCGTCCTGAAGTGGTACCCCATCATCCAAATAGGGTTGCCGGTGATCCTGATGATCCTCATGCTGGTTCGCAAAAATAAAAGGGGAGGGGAGGAAGAGCAGCAAATGGTCTAGTTTTACTCCTGCCTCTTGCTGTCCCCTCCCCAAGCAGCCGGCTATTTCCCCTTGCGCGTCAGCTCGGAGAGACGATCCCACTCCTCGTCCGTGACCTCGGCAAGATCGTTGAATTGGCCGGCGCCACGCAACCATTCGCCGCCGTCAATTGTGATGACCTCCCCATTGATATAGGCTGCGGCGTCCGATAGTAGAAAGGCGGCTAGGTCCGCCAATTCCTCAGGGCGGCCGGTTCGGCCAAGCGGGACGCGTCCCAGCATCTTCTCCGCAAGTTTTGGCGTCGGTGAGAGGCGGGACCAGGCTCCCTCGGTCGGAAACGGACCGGGAGCAATTGCTACCTGGCGGATGCCGTAAGGGGCCCATTCGACGGCCAGCGAGCGGGTCAGGGCCAAGACGCCGGCTTTGGCTGCCGCGGAGGGTACGACGTAACCCGAGCCGGTCGAAGCGTAGGTGGTGGCGATATTCAGCATTGTCCCTGTTCGTTCCTGCTCAATCCAACGTTTCCCGACCTCCAGCGTCATATAAAACGTGCCGTGCAGCACAATGCCCAGCACGGCGTCGACGGCGCGCGGCGACAAGCGTTCCGTCGGACTAATGAAATTGCCGGCCGCGTTATTGACCAGCGCGTCGATGCTGCCGAAATGTTGCCAGACGGTGTCGACACAGGCGCGTACCTGTTCGGGATCGCGCACATCGCAGCGCTGTGTGAGCACCTCGCCACCGCAGCAGGCTGTCATCTCCTCAGCCGCGCTGCGCAATACTTCCTCGCGACGTCCGCAGATGGCGACCTTCGCCCCGAGCTGCAGGAACCGTTCCGCCATGGCCCGGCCTAGTCCTGTGCCGCCGCCGGTAATCAGGATTGTCTTTCCCTCTAGCAGACCCTTCGCAAACGCTTCCATAAATCCACGCTCCTTGATCGATTTTTGCTTCTGATACAAAGATATTCGCCTGCTAAGCCTGTTATCCTGTTCACGGGGAGCAAAGAAAGGCATAAAAAAAGCAGGAACCCAAGCGGGCCCTGCGGACAGTTCGTGGAAGCAGCCATTATTTCGCGGAATCCGTGTCGGTAAACGGCACCGGCTTGGCGACCCATTCATCCGCTTCCGGTTCGATATCCACGCCGTTCTCCATTTTCTTCTTCTCGGCTAACGAGTCGCCTTGTTGGTCCAGTTTATTCCGCAACTCGGCCTCATCGCGTGCCTGTTCATTCTGATGTTCCATGTTGATCCTCCTTATGTCGGTCTGCATTGGTGGCATTACCCTTCCTTAGGGTATCCCGATCGCCGCATTTACAAACATCATGTTTCGGAAGGAGTTGTCCGGTTTATTATCGTTGGGATTTGTAATAAAATACAAGTAAGACATCCTTGCTGCTTCATGATAAGCAATTCCGAAGACGCTTAACGAAAGATTAGGTTTACACTTTCGATTTGAGGAGGAATGAGATGATGCTCCAAAAGGTTTGTCTTTTCTTGTTATGCCTGTTCGTTACGGCCTCCGTGGGGGCGGTAGGTCCGGCTTCTCCGGCTTCCGCAGTTGGCGAACTGAAGCCGTTCCCGCAGCAGGTCAGCTATCCGGGCATTTTGAAGCCCAGCCAAGTGACCCAGGCCGCGATGAATCAGGCGGTTACAGCCTACTATGACTATTGGAAAGCGACTTATCTCAAAAGTAATTTAACTTCTTTGCCTGGCGGTTATTACGTGAAGGGAGACATCACCGGCGATCCTGATGGATTTACGGCGCTCGGTTCCTCAGAAGGCCAAGGCTACGGCATGATTATAACCGTACTGATGGCCGGATATGATCCGAACGCCAAGGCGATTTACGACGGGCTGTTCAAGACGGCTCGCGCGTACAAAAGCAGCGGCAACCCGAACTTGATGGGTTGGGTTGTGGCCGACAGCAAAGCAGCCCAAGGGCATTTTGGCTCGGCCACCGACGGGGACCTCGATATCGCGTACTCGTTGATTTTGGCGCATAATCAATGGGGGTCGGGCGGGTCCGTCAATTACTTGCAGGAAGCGAAGAAAATGATCACTGACGGCATTAAAGCCAGCTACGTGACGTCCGGTTACCGCTTGAACCTGGGCGATTGGGACGGCAAAGACGCCCTGAATACGCGCCCATCGGATTGGATGCTTAGTCATCTGCGAGCCTTTTACGAGGTGACCGGAGATGAGACGTGGATTCGTGTAATTGACAATCTATATGACGTGTACCAGCAGTTTACATCAACTTATTCGCCGAATACGGGACTTATTTCCGACTTTGTGGTGGGTGATCCGCCGAAGCCGGCTCCGGAATGGTATCTGGACGAGTTCAAGGAAACAAATCAATATGCTTATAACGCCAGCCGGGTGCCGCTGCGCATCGTCATGGATTACGCTTTCTACGGCGATCCACGAGCGAAAGCGCTAGCCGATAAAATGGCCGGCTGGATCAAAGGGAAAACCGGCGGATCTCCGGCTAACATCAAAAACGGATATAAACTTGACGGTACGGCTTTTGGCGATTATGCCACCGCGGTGTTCGTCTCTCCCTTCATCTCAGCGGGAACGGCGAACCCCGCGAACCAGGCATGGGTGAACGCCGGCTGGGATTGGATGAAGAACAAAAAAGAGGATTATTTCAGTGACAGCTACAATTTATTGAATATGCTGTTCCTTACAGGCAACTGGTGGAAACCTGGAGGCTCACCGGTACCGGAAGCACCTAACCTAGCCCTGAATAAAACGACCGTCTCCAGCACGGTTGAAGGGGTTGGATTCGAATCGGGAAAAGCGGTGGACGGTAACCAGATGACGAGATGGGCTAGCCGAGAAGGCAATGACCCGGAATGGATTTACGTTGATCTGGGTTCGGTGCAGCAAATCACCGGCGTCAAATTGCGCTGGGAGGTAGCTTACGCCAAGCGATATAAAATCGAAATCTCTAGCGACAGCGGGTCGCCCGAGCATTGGCAAGAGGTGTATTCGACCTCAAGCGGGGATGGGGGACTCGACGAAATTCCACTGGCTCCGCAGGCGGCGAGGTATGTCCGCATGTACGGCATCGAGCGGGGGACACCTTACGGCTATTCGCTTTACGAGTTCGAAGTTACGGGGCAGTAAATTAAGAGGGTTCGGGAACGCCAATACGGTATGGCGGTCCCGAACCCTTATTTGTGATGGGGCTAAATCATCAGAATTTCGCGAATTTCCCGCTCAGTTAGCGCGGATAACGTCTCCTGTCCTGGCTTTAGTACCTCTTCGACGAGGTTTTTTTTCTTTTGCTGCAGCTCGTACATTTTATCCTCCACGGTGCCTTGCGCGACCAGACGGATGACCTGAACGATATTTTTCTGTCCGATCCGATGGGCTCGGTCTGCGGCCTGTTGCTCGACCGCGGGATTCCACCATAAATCGTAGAGAATGACCGTATCCGCGCCGGTCAGGTTTAAGCCGGTGCCGCCGGCCTTCAGCGAGATCAGGAACATGTCGCGTTCTCCGTCGTTAAATCGGTTGCAGAGCTCCACCCGTTCGGCCGCTGGGGTTTTTCCGTCGAGATAAAAGAAAGGTTGCCCCCGATAACCCAGCTCACGGCCGATAAGCCCAAGCATCTCCGTAAATTGGGAGAAAATCAGCACGCGCTTGCCGGCGCTTTGGCATTCCTCAATCATTTCCATCAACTGATCGAACTTCGCCGAACCTCCGTCATACCCGTCGACGAACAGCGACGGGTGACAGCAAAGCTGCCGCAGCCGGGTCAACCCGGCTAAAATACGAATGCGGTTTTGACCGAAAGTGTCCTCGTCCAAATGTTTGAGTGTCTCCTGCTGCAGCTTGGCCAAATAGGCAAGGTACAGCTTCTTTTGTTCCGGGAGCAACTCCGAAGCCTGGAGGGACTCGATCTTCTCCGGAAGCTCCTTCAGCACGTCGATTTTCAACCGCCGCAAGAGGAAGGGGCGAATTCGTTTCGCCACCGTCTCCCGGGATAGATCGTTAAACGCTTGCCGGCTTGGGAACAATTCGGGAAACACGGCGCTGAAGATCGACCACAATTCTTCCAGCGAATTTTCCACCGGGGTACCGGTCAAGGCGAACCGATATTTTGCCTGTAAGCTCTTCACCGCTTGGGCCGTTTGGCTGGCGTAATTTTTGAAGCTTTGGGCTTCGTCCAAAATCAACGTATGAAAGGATAGTTCGGCAAACTGTTCGATATCGCGGCGCAGTAACGGGTAGGAGGTGATGATCACATCCGCCTGCGACGCTTCACGCAGCGTCCGCACCCGTTCAGCTTTGCTCCCATCGGCGATGACCGCCTTGATATCCGGAGCGAATTTCGTCAGCTCATTACGCCAGTTATATACCAACGAAGCAGGGGACACAATCAGCGCCGGCTGACCGGACTCGGTGATTTCCGGCAGTACCGAGACTAGGAAAGCGATGCTTTGCAGCGTCTTTCCTAGTCCCATATCGTCGGCGAGAATGCCGCCAAAGCGGTAGTGGGCCATCGTTTTCAGCCATTGGTAGCCATAGGCCTGGTAATCTCGAAGTACGTCGGAAAGCTGCGGCGGTACCGGAAAATCCAGATTGTCGGGATGCTGCAGGTTATGCAGCAGCTCACGGTAAGCTTTGCCGAGCTTCACCGTCCCGCCTTGTCCTTGGTCATCCCGGATGTGTAATCCACGAAGTACCGGCAGCCGGAACTCCGGTCCGTGGATCTCGCTTTGGCGCAAACCGAATTCGTTTAAGAAGCGAACAATGTCCTGAAACTCCTCGCTTTCCAGCGGCATGAGCGCTCCATTGGGCATCCGGTAATAGCGACGTTTCTCCTCCAGAGCTTCTAGCAGGCCGCGGATTTCCGATTCACCGATGCCCGTCATGCTGAAGCGGAACTCCAACCAATCCGTTCGCTCGTCCACTTCAACGGAAATTTTTGGCGGACGAAGATCAGGAATCAGCCGTGTTTTGACAGCCGAGGTCGCATAGATCTCCGCCAGCTTCTCGAGTTCCGGCATGACATGGTACAGGAACTCGTATTCCGCCTCCTCATTGTCGAGAAAATAGGCGCTTTCCGTTCGCGCAAACAAGCCGGACTCCATCAAATCGAGGATTTCCCGCTCCCGTTCACCATCGCGAAGGAGAATCAAATCGGTCCCTCTCTTTGAGCCAGGCTCTTCCAAAGGGTTGAACACAACATCCCCGTATTGGAATTCCAAGCCGGCCAGCAATCGATCTTTGACCCGGTCGAGATACACCCGGGCTTTTAACTGAGTTCGTACCATACGAGAAGCGACTTTTTGCTCAACGTTTACCGATCCAAGCTTCATCAGACCAGGCAGCACCCGTTCTACGAAAGGCTCAATTTGATCGGGCGAGATCAGGATATGCTGCTTCCGGGCGGTTGCGAGCATATGCTTCATCTCGGCGAGACGACGGGTTTGCGCCGGCGGTCGCCGGATAAGCTTGCCTTCCGACAGAATGACGCCGTAGGCATCCAACACCGTCACCTCATCGAGGCCCTGTGCGGAAAATTGATAGCTTTCGTCACCGGACTGACCAAGCTCAAAACTTAACGGCAAGGTTTCGTTCGTCACCGTTAGGCCCGGCCATATTTGGCCGTCATGTTCCAAATGCACGAGTGGTGCCTGAGTTAGCAGGGGAAGAAGACCGTCCCAAAAAAACGGCGGCACCGGCAGCAATCGATCGGTGTGACCGTAGGATTTGGCGGTGTATCCCCCTAAGCTTTCCTGGTACATCTGCTCATTACGCTGGATCTCCGCTAGTTTCTGCAGGATCGCTTCATCCTCCGGCCTGAAGGCGTAACGTTCCGGATCGTAATTAAAATGCTTGGAGAAGCTGTACGGCTCGCGCCGCGAGATTTTATCGAGAAAATCACGAATGTTCTTGACGATGTAAAGCCGCTTCTCGCCGATCTTTAGCTCCAGTCCGAGCAAGTATTTACGATATCCGTAAGGCACCGGTCGGAGCGTAAATTCGGCCTCCAGCGGCGTCCGCTGGTCGAACCTCACTCCTGTCCGAAGCGGCGGCTGGGCGTTCTCTTCGAACAAGCGCATCATATCTCGTGCGATCCAGATATCGCGGGAGGGGATGTCGCCGGGTTGTTTCTTCTGCATCATGCTTAAAGATTCGTTCCAAGCCTCCCCTGCGAAATTCAGGTCGTCGCCCTGCGTCCAGTCCTCTTGCAGTAATGACCGGGAGGGACGAACCGGTGCCTTGCCGCCCTGCAGCATGTCGTGCACTCCGAGCAAGACGGCGGCAATATGTTTGCAGTAGTTATTATAAGAGTAGAAGGCGGGGCAATTGCATTCCGCATGCACGTCGCCGTGTTGATCGATCTGCAGCGCAACATGATAGTGGCCGGTCCCGGACACCGCCGCTTCATAAACGCGGGAGCCGTGGTCCATTCGGAGGAAGGTTACCTTGCCGGTTCGGTAATAAGCCTCTCCGCGCTCGTAAGCGATCCGGCCGCATAACAATTTGATGACGCGCTGCGTTAATTGTAAGCTCATGGATTGATTCCTCTCTCGGTCATTTCCGTTCGTCAGGTGTTCGCCTTTTGTTCTCCTCTTATGATAACAGAAAAACGCCCGGTGAAAAACGAGGGGTTCTATCAGCCAGCTGTGAGGATAATATCACTACGGTTGCCATATTCTTTGCCCGTCCCTTAAGATAAGATGATGATGGATGACCAATTGGAGGGGACTAGGTGTGGATACCTTTGCCTGTATTTATATTCTTCGCGGCGACCCGTTTCGTCCCGGGACCTGCTTATATCTGGATCAAGAGGTGACGGAAATCGGGCGCACTTCTTCGGATAACTTTCCGGATATGGCGTTCACGAACATTTTTATTTCCCGCAAGCATTTATTGATTCGGAAGGAAGGGGACCGGGCGGTTGCTTACGATATGGGAAGCCGCCATGGTACGGAGCTGAACGGGGTACGTATGATCGCGCATGCCCCGTACGTGCTTGAAACGAACGACATCCTGAAATTAGCGCGGGGTACGAGTGTACTGCATTTTTCCTATTCGCCCGGGGAACAGACGCTGGAGTTTGAGCCGGTGGTTAGCTCGGCACATCCGGAGGCGCTGGAGGGACCGGTTACGATCCATTGGGAGAAACGCGAGTGTATCGTGGATGGGGTCAAATTCTCGATGTCCGAAAAAGAATATTTACTGCTCAGACTGCTACATGAGCACCCGAACCGCCTGGTGACGATTCACGACATCAAGCAAAAGGTGTGGTACGACCGCAATCCCGGCCCTGACGGGCTGCCGGATGTGACGATCGACGAGCTGACGACGCTGATCTATCGGATTCGCAAGAAGTTTGGCCGAGACACGTTCCAGATCAATGCGATCCGAGGAAGCGGATATATATTAGAGACAGAGTAAGATTTGGATGGGGAGGATCGGGGGGAATCGGTTTGCGTAAGATCAGGAATATCTTTAGAACTAGAACGTTTTGGATTGTGCTTCTCTTTATCGCATTCGTTTATTTGAACAATACGCCGCATTTGATCGCCGCCCGCGACGGTGAGGCGAAGCTGTTAGCCCACCGCGGGCTGGCGCAAACCTTCCCGATGGAAGGGATTGAGAACGATACGTGTACAGCCGAGCGGATTTACGAGCCGGAGCATGAGTATCTGGAGAACACGCTGCCTTCCATGGAAGCGGCGTTTGCGGCAGGCGCGGACATGGTGGAGCTGGATCTAAAGCCGACCAAGGATGAGCAATTCGCCGTGTTCCACGACTGGACTTTGGATTGCCGGACGAATGCCGAAGGAACAACCAAGGACTACACGATGGCCGAGCTGAAAATGCTGGACATCGGTTACGGATATACGGCCGATCAAGGCAAGACGTATCCGTTCCGTGGCAAGGGCGTTGGGCTGATGCCCTCGTTGCCCGAGGTTGTGGAGCATTTTTCGGGTAAAGCTCTATTGTTGCACATCAAGAGCGACGACCCCGAGGAAGGTAGGCAACTTGCCGCTTACCTCTCTACCCTAAAGAAGGAAGAGCGGGACTTGCTGACTGTTTACGGCGGTGACCAACCGATTGCCGTCTTAAAGGAACTGCTGCCGGATACACGGGTCATGTCCAAAGCGACGTTGAAACAGTGTCTATTGTCTTACGAAGCTTCCGGATGGTCGGGATACATCCCCGACGCTTGTCGAAACACCGAGCTGCACATCCCTGAGAAAATCGCGCCTTGGCTGTGGGGATGGCCGGATAAATTCCTGAGCCGCATGGAACGGGCGAACACGCGCGTCATCCTGGTTGGCGGCGACGGCAGCGACTTCTCCAGCGGCTTCGATACGCCGGAGGATGTCAAGCGGCTGCCGGCGGGGTATACCGGTTGGATTTGGACGAACCGAATCGACCGGATTGCCGCAACGGTCCGAAGAGATCCTCCCGACTGAAGATCACAACAAGTGAATGGCCGTCCCAAAGTCTGTAACTCGACTTTGGGACGGCTTTTTTATACTTTTTTTAGATTTCGTTTAGAAGCGCTTTAGAGCCGGGGGCTAAGCTTATAAAGGAAAGACAAAACCATACGGAAAGGAAGAAGAAGATGAACCAAAAATGGATGAAGCGTGGAGCGGTATTCGGAATCGGGGCCGCCCTGCTGCTCGGCAGCGGATTGTCTGCCATGGCGGGAACGTCGGGGTACGAAACATATAAGTCCGCGATCAAACAGACGTATACCGCGTCAAGCTTGACCAACCAAGGAAGCATTGTCGTGACCGACAACGGCAAGACCATTGCGAACGCGAAGTTGGAGGTCAAGCTGAACAAGGAGAAGGACACCCTGAGTGCTAACATTGAGGTAACCGGGACTTCGGGAACCCAGACGTTCCAAGCGTATAAGCAAGACGGAAAAATGGTGTTCGTCGGCGGCGACGATGCCGACATTTATCGAGTTCTGCCCCTTGCAGAAGAGGAGAAGCGATTCGGTGACGGGGACTTTGATCCTCCGCAGCATGCAGAACAATTGATGGAAGCTTTAGTGGGCAACATCACGGATTTGGCTACGGTGCAGGAACTGCCATCCGGCGGCAAACAAACCTCGCTGCATTTAACCGGCAGCCAAATTCCAGCGATCGTGCAAGCGGTAGGCTCCCTCGCAGCCGGACATATGGCAACGGCCGACAAAATGATGGCTGAAGACGGCCAGAATGCACACAGGGGACACGGGATGACCGGAGCGGCTTCTACAGGGATGATGTCGATGCATCCTTCTCTGACGGATTTCGATTTTCCGGTGTTAACGAAGGACGTGAAGGTTGAGGATATCCGTTTTGACGCGGAGATCAACAAAGAACAATATGTAGAACACCAGCAAGGACAAATACTCGTGCGGGGAACAGACGACGCAGGACAAACGCATGAACTCGTCGTCAAAGCCAGCTTTGATCTGTCCGGGTTTGGACAAACAACGCCGGATACCGTGGACTTGACCGGGAAGCAGGTCGAAACGATCGAACGCCAGGAACATATGCCGCGTTGGCATCGATAATCATGGAGTTACCGGGTGTCGGGCCAGGCGGCCCGGCATCGTTTTCTAGAATGGATCGATAGGAGTTGGTGGATGTGGAGACGATTTTGGAGGCACTAGGGGTTAGTAAACGTTTCGGCAACGGACGCGGAATCGGCCAGGTAAGTCTGAACGTCAAAGCTGGGGACATCGTTGGGCTGTTCGGGCAAAATGGGGCTGGCAAAACAACCCTGCTTAAGGCGATGACGGGCCTTTGCCGTCTCGACGAAGGAACCATTCGGCTATTCGGCTACGATTTGAATAACCACTTCGAGCAGGCGATGACCCGAGTAGGTTGCGTGATCGAGGCGGCAGATGCGTACGACTATATGACGGGGAAGCAGAACCTTCGTCAGGCCGCTCGCTACTATCCGAATGTGCCGGCTTCGCGAATCGAGGAAGTACTGGAAATGACGGGGTTGGCGCCTTATCAGAACGAACGGGCGAAGCACTATTCGTTAGGGATGAAGCAGCGTCTGGCGCTAGCGGCAGCCTTGCTGCCTGAGCCGCGGCTTGTGATCCTCGATGAACCGACGAACGGGCTGGATATTGAAGGAATGGTGGAGCTTCGCGGAACGATTTCCAGGTTGGCACGTGAAGAGGGGATTGCTTTTGTGATCTCCAGCCATATGCTAAGCCATCTTGAACCGATCGTGACTACGGTTGGAATCCTTCACCGCGGGGATTTGATTCGTTTTGGCCTCCGTTTTGAATTGGTGCCGCCGGACGTGACGTTGGAAGATTACTATTTGGATGCGATCCAATCAGGGAAAGGAGAAGATCTACATGAACGCACTGCTGGCTAGCTGGCGTAACGAGGTGGAGAAACTGTGGTTGCGAAAAAGAACCAAGGCGGTTCTGGCGCTGGCCATCCTAGTTCCGGTGGTTTTAACGCTGGGCATCTCATCTCTTGGCCGTATGATGGGGCTGACTGCCGCGCTCGGGGGGCAGGTCTCCATAATCACCCTGAATCTGCTAACCGGGTTCTTGCTCCCGCTCTATTTGTTTATCTCGGCTGCCGATTTGTTTCCCGGCGAGACAGCCGCTCGAACGATGAAATTAACACTGGTGCGCCCCGTGACTCGCGCCAAGCTGTTCGCGGCCAAGGCGTTGGCGCTCTGCTCGGCTGCAGCAGCGATCTTAGCCGCAGCCGGAGTGACTTCCGCGGTCTGCGGTCTGCTGACGTTCTCATCATCATCCATGCTGGAATGGACGGATAACCTGATCGCCTATGCGGTGTCCGTTGTTCCTATGGCGGTACTTAGTCTCATCGCGGTATGGATTGCGATGTTCTTCTCAAATAGCGCCGCTGCTCTGGGCTCCATGATTGTCGTATTCGCCGCCGCGAAGCTGCTGCCGATTCTGTTCCCGGCGATTGCGATCTGGTCGCCGTTTGCCTACACAGATTGGTACGCGTCATGGATGGGTAACGGAGCCGGGACCGGCAAATTGCTGCAATCGTTTTTCATTTTGCTCGCTTATAGTATGATGGCATATGTAAGCAGCGTCACCCGATTTGAGCGCAAGTCATTCTGATCTCCTTGAAAGGAACCGCCTCTGATGACGATCCGACTAAGATTGATTTTATCCTACATTGCGATGGTGTTGATTCCCATATTTTTGACGCTGATCACTGCCCTGGTGCTAACGCGCGTCTTCTTCGGCGCCGGAGACACCTCTGGCCGGGGTGGAGACGGCTTTCAGTTCCACGGGCATGCATTGTCGGAATTTTGGGAGAAGATCAATGAACGCGAACAGCTGATGAACGGGGTCAAGTTCGTTGCCGAGCAGGATCCCGAGCTATTGGCCGACCCGAAATTCGTGGCGGGTACGGGGGAGACGTTGCAGGGACTTCAAGCGGGTCTCGTGATCGTCCGGAACGGCGTAGTGACTTATGCCTCCTCCGATGTGGATCATAAAGGCTTAGAAGACGAATTGGCTCGGGTCGATACGGATCAGGAAGGACGATCTCGATGGATGATGAGCCGGGGTCCTGAAATAGGCGGCCGCTACAAGGCGGAGCGCGTAGACTTCGTATTTGGCGATCAGAGCACCGGAACCCTATATCTCTTATCGGATTTAAATCCATTGCTCGGCAAAATGTCGTGGTTTATGCCGATGATGTTTATTTCGCTTCTGCTTATCGTCGCGCTCACCAACTTGCTGCTGACGTTTTTCGTGTCCCGCAGCATTTTACGCCCCTTGTACACGCTTAAACGGGCGGCGGAACGCATCAAAGAAGGCCAGCTGGACTATCCGCTTTTGATGCAGCGCAAGGATGAGTTTGGCGAAGTGGGGGAAGCTTTCGAGGAAATGCGCGAGCGTTTGAAACATTCGATCCATTTACAACTCCAGTACGAGGAGAACCGCAAGGAAATGTTGTCTAATATTTCACATGATCTGAAAACCCCGATCACCGGGATCAAGGCTTGCGTTGAGGGACTTCAAGACCGCGTGGCCGATACGGAGGAGAAACGCGACAAATACATCGCGATGATCGGACAGAAAGCGAATGATATGGACCGGATGATCGAGGAGCTCTTCCTCTTTTCCAAGCTGGATTTGAAGCGCCTGCCGTTTGACTTCGAGCAGATGGATGTAGTTGGTTTTCTGCAGAGCTTCAGTGAAGAAATGAAGACCGACCCCCGATTCGCACAGGTGCAGATCAAGTTTATCTCCACCGCCGAGCACCCGCTTCACGTCGTCGCAGATCGGGATAAACTGAAGCGAGTGCTCATGAATATTGCGGAAAACAGTTTGCATTATATGAATAAGCCCGACCCACGCTTGACCCTGGAACTCGAGGCTAGCCCTCGCGAAGCTCTCGTTCGCATCCGGGACAATGGAGCCGGCATCGATGAAGCGGCATTGCCGAAGGTGTTCGAGCGGTTCTACCGCGCCGAATCATCACGGAGCAGTCATAGCGGTCGCGGCGGCAGCGGTCTGGGTCTTGCCATCGTACGACAAATTATCGAAGCGCACGGCGGCATCGTGCGGGCAGACAGCCAAACCGGCGTGGGAACTTCGATCTCATTCACGCTGCCACGGCAGGCATATTCACGGACGGACGGTGAACGTAAATGAAACGGATTTTGATTATTGAAGACGATCCCGTGATTGCAGAGGTGGAGCGGGATTATTTGCAGGCGAGCGGATATGCGGCGGATATCGCCGCTAATGGAGACGAGGGGTTACGGCTGGCACTCTCGGAATCGTACGACCTGCTTGTGCTCGACCTGATGTTGCCGGGGGTGGACGGCTATGAAATCTGCAAGCAAGTACGCGAGGCCAAGGAAATCCCAATCCTGATGGTTTCCGCCAAGAAGGAAGACATCGATAAAATCCGCGGTCTCGGCTTAGGTGCTGACGATTACGTGAGCAAGCCGTTCAGCGTAGGTGAACTCATGGCCCGTATCAAGGCGCATTTAACGCGGTATGAGCGGTTGACGAACCATTCACGCCCGGCAGACAAAGACGAACTTCGCCTTCGCGGTTTGTATATCGATAAAATGTCGCGAAAGGTGTCGGTGAACGGCGTAGAGCTTGCACTAACGGGAAAAGAATACGATTTGCTGCTGTTTATGGCGATGCACCCGAACCGGGTATTTTCAAAGGATGATTTATTCGAAAGGATATGGGGGATGGACTCGCTGGGCGACCTGGCTTCCGTCACCGTCTACATAAGCAAATTAAGGGAGAAAATTGAGCGCGATCCGTCAAAGCCACAGTATATCGAAACGATCTGGGGCGTCGGTTATCGCTTCAACCTATAAGTGTAAAGCGATAGGCCCAGGTTCATCGCATAGTGCTTCTATTTGCTGTTTTGCACGATTATCCCTTTCGTTAAGGGAGCAAGGACAAGGGGCGTACGGGCATACTCTTGTTCTCTGATCAAAAGGGATAATGGTGGAAAGAGGGTATGGTGCTTTGATGGAAGTTACTATATAATTTTTAGCGGACTATAAATTGATTCAAAGCGAGGGATACCCATGGCTGCCATTGAAGTGCGCGATTTGCGCAAGACATTTAAGGTGCAGAAAAACCGCGAAGGCCTCAAAGGGGCCTTTCTTGATTTATTTAAGCGGGAATACAACGAAGTGGCCGCCGTGAAAGATATTTCGTTTCAGATTCCGGAGGGGGAGATCTGCGGATATATCGGGGAGAACGGGGCCGGCAAATCGACGACGATCAAAATGCTCACCGGCATTTTGGTACCGACATCGGGACATTTGAAGGTTGGCGGATTCGTGCCGCACGCCGAGCGCGAGAAGTTCGTGCAGCATATCGGGGTCGTCTTTGGACAGCGCAGTCAACTCTGGTGGGACATCGGCGTGATCGAGTCGTTCGAGCTGCTGCGCAAGGTCTACCGGGTGCCGCAGTCCGAGTACAAGAAACGGTTGGACGAACTGGTGGAACGCCTTCAGCTTCAGGAACTTCTGAACCGCCCGGTACGCAAGCTGAGCTTGGGGCAACGGATGCGTTGCGAGCTGGTTGCGGCGTTACTGCACAATCCTTCGATCGTCTTTCTGGACGAGCCGACGATTGGTTTAGACATCGTGGTCAAATCGGAAATTCGCGATTTCCTGAAGGATATGAACCGCGAGTACGGCACGACGATTCTGTTGACAACTCACGATCTGCAGGATATCGAGGCGCTGTGCTCCCGGGTTATTATGCTCGACGACGGACGGATCATTTATGATGGCGGCCTCGAAGAGCTGAAGGACCGTTGGGGTACGGGTAAGGAGGTGCTGTTCCAGTTCGGGACGGCTACCAAACTCGAGCAGTTGCGGGGCTGGACGGGAGCGCTGCCTGTGATCTGGACGGCGGAGAACGACCTGAACGCCAAAGTCTGGATCCCGCGGGATATTGGTGTCTCTGAGGTGCTGGGACAGGTTGTTGGCCAGGCGGACATCACCGACATCAAAATCATCGAAACCAACACCGACGAAATCGTCCGTAGCATTTACCAATCCGGTTCGGCGGATAAACCGGCGGACGCGGAAACGGAGAGTAAGGAAGGTGCGGTCATCCATGTCTAACCAGTGGGGGGCGTACCTCGATTTTATCCGCATCCGATTCTTGACGATGCTGGCGTATCGGGTGAACTACTATTCGGGTATCTTGATCTATTCGCTCAACATCGGGGTTTACTATTTTACGTGGAAGGCGATCTACGGGAGCGGCGGCGAGCTGGGTGGTTTTACTGCCTCGCAGATGACGACTTACTTAGCCGTTTCGTGGATGGCCCGTGCGTTCTATTTCAACAACCTGGATCGGGAAATCTCCACGGACATCCGCGACGGTAGCATCGCCATCCAATTTATTCGCCCTTATAACTATATCCTCGTCAAAATGATGCAAGGCCTCGGCGAAGGCATGTTCCGTTTCATCATGCTGATGGTTCCCGGCATGGCGATCGCCATGCTGTTATTTCCGGTCAAGCTGCCGACCGAGTCCAGTGCTTGGATCGGTTTTCTCGTGATGCTGTTCTTCAGCTTTCTGATCAACTCGCAGCTGAACGTGATTACAGGGCTTATGTCTTTTTTCGTGGAAAATAACGAAGGCTTTATGCGAATGAAACGGGTTGTCGTTGATTTGTTCTCAGGCCTGATCATTCCGATTAGCCTGTTCCCAGCTTGGCTTGGCGGCATCATGTCGTTCCTGCCGTTCCAGGCGATCACGTATTTGCCGGGTTCGGTGTTTACAGGTCGGATTCAAGGGTCGTCGATTTGGAACGTGCTTGGTATTCAGGTTATCTGGTTCGTCATCCTACTCATACCGATGATTGGGCTGTACCGTGCCTCGCGGAAGCGCCTGTTCGTGCAAGGGGGTTAAGGAAGCATGTACTACTTGGGCCTCATGGGCGAATACTTAAAAAATTACATGAAAACCCGAATGACCTACCGCGCCGACTTCTGGGTGGAGGTGATCTCCGATTTACTCTTTCAGGCAACAAACCTGATCTTTATCTTTGTCATCTTTATGCACACCAACAGCCTGGGCGGTTGGAGCGAGAGCGAAGTGGTGTTCGTTTACGGCTTCTTTATGGTTCCGTTCGGCGTGTTTAGCTGCTTCGTCAATCTATGGAATTTCAGCGAACGGTATATCGTCAAAGGCGAAATGGACCGGATTATGACACGTCCGGCGTATAACTTGTTCCAGATCTTCCTGGAAAACGTGGACCCACCGGCGCTAGTCGGCTCGATTATCGGAGGTATCATCATGGCGATCAGCGGAGGACAGTTAGGTCTCAGCTTCGAGTGGTGGACGATTCCCGCAATGCTGCTGTTTACGCTCAGTGCAGTAGCAATATATACCGGAATCTATACGACGCTAACCTCGTTGTCGTTTTACTCCGACGCGCCAACCGGCATCTTGCCGTTGATGTATAACGTTCAGGGATATGGGCGGTACCCGGTAACGATTTACAACCGGGCGATTCAAGTGCTTCTAACCTGGATTTTACCGTTTGCCTTTGTAGGGGTCTATCCGGCTTCGCTGTTCCTGGAGCGGGAGGAGATGCGGCAAATGGCTTGGCTGACCCCGTTGGTAGGCCTCGTATTTCTGGCGATCGGCCTGACCGCCTGGAATTACGGGGTTAAGCGGTACCGGGGTGCAGGATCGTAAATCATATAGGATGAAAAGAAAGCCGGCGACCCTTAAATGGGGCGCCGGCTTTCGTTCGTTAGAAGCGATTTCGGTTGCGATACAGCAGTACCATAAAGAACGGTGCTCCGATCGCCGCCGTCAACACGCCGGCTGGAACGTCGCGCGGCAAAAAGGCGGTCCGCGCAACCAGATCCGCGACAAGCAGGATCAATGCACCAAGCAGCGCGCTGACCGGGAGCACGCTGGAGAAGGATGGCCCGGTTAGCCTGCGGGCCATGTGCGGGGCCATTAGGCCGATAAAGGCGATTGCGCCGCCAATGGCCACCGCAGCGCCTGCGAGCGAAACACTGAGCACGATCAGCAGCAGCCGCTGCAGTTGTACGCGCGAGCCAACGCTGGTGGCGATATCGTCGCCCAAAGCCTGAATGTTGACTTGGCGAGCCTGCAGCCAGGTCAGGATCAGCAATAAGGCTGTCCAAGGCAGAAGCGTCAGCACGTCGTTTTCCCAGGAGACGCCGTAGATGCTGCCGGTCATGAACGTGAGGGACTGGTTCGCCAGCTGCATCGGACCGGAAATGATCAGCATATACGATACCGATTTAATGGCAGCGGAGACGCCGATCCCGATGAGGATGATTCGCAGCGGAGACGCACCGTTCTTCCAGGCCAACACGTACAATAACCCCGTGACGATAAACGCGCCAAGGATCGACGCGAGCGGCATCCAGTGAATCGAGATGGAACCCTGGAATAGGTAAATAAACAGGATTGCTCCCAACGAGGCGCCCTCGGTAATCCCGGCAACGTCTGGCGAAGCGAGCGGATTTCGGATGACGCCTTGCAAAATGGCTCCGGCCACAGCCAAGGAAGCCCCGACCAGCACGGCTACCAAGATTCGCGGCAAGCGGAGATTCATGACGATGACTTGTTCGCCGGGTTCGGCCATGCCAAACAAGGCTTTCATGACGGTCAGGGGAGGAAGATAGTGGCTGCTGATCCCCACACTGATGACCATCATACCGAGACAAAGGGCGGACAGGAGCAGGCAAATCCAAAGGGTTCTTTTTTTCTTCGCCTGCAGGGATGAATTGATGTGGGTTGATGAGGTTTTACCAGGTTTGGCCATCAGTTCTTCACCCCTTTTCTGGCGATGTATACGAAGAACGGTACGCCCAAAATCGCGGTCATGACGCCGACCGGGACTTCCTTCGGCATGGCAATGTATCTGGAGCCGATGTCGGCAGAAACGAGCAGCAAAGCTCCGGATACAGCGCAATAAGGTAGAATCCAGCGGTGATCCGTGCCGACGAAGTGGCGAACGATATGCGGAATGATAATTCCGACAAATGCGATGGGTCCGGCCACGGCCACAGAGGCTCCGGCAAGCAGGATGACTGCGATTGCAGCCATCGTCTTGATGAAGCCTGTACGTTGGCCGAGCCCTTGTGCCACGGTATCTCCCATCGCCAGTACGTTAAGTTGTCGAGCCAGCAGAAGGGCAAGGAGAAACCCAGCCCCCATATAAGGTAAGACGTTAAGGAGTTGCTCCGTTCCTCGTCCCGCTACCGAACCGACTAACCAGACGAGCACTTGATCGAACATTTTGCCGTCGGACAGCATCAAGCCTTGGGTCAACGAGAAAAAGAACGCCGCCATCGAAGCGCCAGCGAGCGTAATCTTAAGCGGCGTCATGCCGTCTCGTCCGAGGCTTCCTAAGAGGAAAACCACCGCACCGCTAAGGGCCGCTCCAACCAAAGCAACCCAAGTTAAGGCTTGCATGCCCGATAGGCCAAGCCATCCCGATGCCAGGATGATAAAGAAGGCCGCCCCGGAATTGACGCCCAGTGTGCTGGGCGAAGCGATCGGGTTACGTGTGATCACCTGCATCAGCGCACCGGCCACGGCGAGACAGGCACCGACGGCTGCAGCGATAAAAGCGCGCGGCACACGGGCCGTTTGAACAAGCAAGTGTTCGTTACTGCCGTTCGGATGGACAAAGGATTCCCAAATGGTAGGGAAAGGGATGTCCGTCACGCCAAAGCTGATGCTGCATACAAGGGCTGCGGTCAAGATCAAAGCACAAATCAACAAGCCTAAACCTTTCATGAGGCATTTTCCCACTTTCCGATCGAATAGATCATGTCCATTAAATCTTAGAAGATGGGGAGGAGACTGTCAATGAGGTTGAGAATCATTCTTAATGTATTGACAATCGGACGGTAATGCCCTATATTTTTGAAGATGATAATCATTATCAGTGATAAGAGATAGACTCATTTTGAAGGGGAGAATGAATCATGAATCATAGTCGTAAGGCTTACACTTATCGCGGTCGTTCCATCTGGTGGGCCTTTGTTGTACTTGTGCTTGCGCTCGTAGTTGCGGGCTGCGGGAAGAACGGGAGTCAAGGGCCGTCTAGCAATAACGGAACAGAGGGGAACGCGGCTGCGGAGAACGCGAAAGGGAGCGGTAACGCGACCGCTGATGGCAAACGAATCGTAAAACATGCGATGGGCGAGACCGAAATCGTGGGGACACCGCAAAAGGTCGTGATTTTGACCAACGAAGGAACGGAAGCGCTGCTCGCATTGGGCGTTAAACCGGTTGGAGCGGTTCGTTCCTGGACAGGGGACCCCTGGTACCCCCATATCAAGGATGAAATGGAGGGGGTTACCGTCGTAGGCGAAGAAAGCCAGCCAAACCTGGAGCTCATCGCCGGATTGCAGCCCGATCTCATTATCGGCAACAAAATGCGCCAGGAGAAAGTTTACGAGCAGCTGCAGGCTATCGCTCCTACGGTGATGTCCGAAGACCTGCGGGGAAATTGGATGAACAATTTCAAATTATATGCGGAAGCCTTGGGCTTGAGCGACAAAGGCGACGAGCTGTTGAGCGCTTATGACGCGCGGATTGACGACTTTAAGTCCAAAGCCGGCGATAAGCTGAAAGATACCGTATCCGTTGTCCGGTTTATGGATGGCAAAACGCGCGTATACCACACGAACACGTTCTCAGGCATTATTTTTGAACAGTTGGGGATTGCCAGAAATCCAATGACGCTAAACGCCAAAGATACGTTTGTCGATGAGATCACCAAGGAACGGCTGCCGGAAGTGGATGCTGACCGGTTGTTCTACTTCACCTATGAAACGGGCGACGGGAAAGCGAATCAGACCGAGCTGGACTGGACAAATGACCCCTTGTGGAAAAATTTGAACGTCGTCAAGAACGAAAAGACCTACAAAGTCGACGATGCCATCTGGAACACGGCAGGCGGTATTAAAGCGGCTAATCTGATGCTTGACGAACTTTATCAAATCTATGAGCTAGATAAATAAGCCAAGTTATTTGACCGGTCTGGCGAACCGTCCGAGAATCTCAATGGATTGGACCACATTCATGAATGCGTGAGGGTCGGTGTCAACCACGGCTTTTCGGACGGCCGCCAGTTCGTACCGGGTCGTTACGGTCATCAACGTATAGTTCTGCTCTTCACGGTATCCACCTTCGGAATGAAGGCAGGTGATGCCGTGATGCAGCTTGCGCAGTTGGCAGAGCATCTCTTCCTTGCGCTTCGTTATGATGAAGCAGGTCACCTTGATATGCCCAACATGGATCATATCGACGACTTTGCCTTTCACGAAGGTGGATAACATCGAATACAGAGCTAAGTCCCAGCTTTGAAAAAAGCCGAGCGCCAAAATGACGAGTCCGTTGAGCAGAAAGAGGATGTTCCCCATGGGAACGTCCCTTTTTCGCGTTACGATGGATCCGAGAATATCGAAGCCTCCGGTAGAGCCCCCAACGCGAAGCGAAAATCCGATGCCCGCCGCTGAAATAATACCGCCGAATACCGCCGCAAGAATCGGGTCATGGGTGACTTGCACCTCGGGGATGATTGAGATAAACCAGGTGGTACTGACGACGGAGATGCAGCTAAGCACGATATAACGTCGCCCAACCGCTTTCCAGCCCCATAATATCAATGGAACGTTAAGCAGAAAGTAAACGATCGAGATATTCCACCCTGTCAAGTAACTGATGATGGAGGCAACGCCCGTAACCCCCCCGGACAGCAATTTATGTGGGATCAAGAACAAGTCGAGCCCAGCGGCGACAAACAAGGCTGATAGCAGGATGACACCAACCTCCTGTGCGGGTTTCAAGGAAGCTCGAAGCGGTTTTTCGATGATCGGGCGATACTGATCCAAATTCATGTCTATGCCTTCTTTTCATTTGAGTGTAGGAAGTTTCATAAAATATATTTATCGGATTAAATTATCTTTTTTATCAGTCTGCCGGACTATGACATTTGTCAACCTCATGTCAAACAAACGTTATTCCTCTACTAGCTTCTGATAGGATTGATTCATCAATCCCACGCGTTCAATCGTTACCTTGATCGTTGGTTCGAATTGAATCTTAGCGAATTCAACAGCCCAGTCCTCTTTGATCGCTTGCCATCTCCGCGGATATTTGCGGTGATAAATGTCGGCGAACCCAACGACATCCGCCTGCATGCGGTTAACGGCATGCCACCCCTCCTGAACGATACGCAGCAACTTGTCTCCAATAGCACGTTCCAATTCTCTCACCACTCCCGGATCAATCGCATCGAATGGGGAGTTGGTATCCGTGATCGTGCCTTTCACTTTCAGGTTTGCGGTCACGATGACCTGCCCTTCCTTGCGAATCATCTTTAGCCGGGTGGAGGAGTCCGAGATCTCAAACGTGGATTTCGACTTGTGACCTTCCTTGTCTCCGCTAAATTCGAAGGAAATTACGGCCTTATTCACCTGATTGCGAATAAAGGCGATTCCAAGTGCCTCATTTTGGTTGACCCATCCGACCAGTTTGCCTTTCTTCAAAATAGCCAGCCCACCCAATTTTACTTTGGAGGCCGTTATTGTGTTTTCGAGCGTTTTTGTTGAACCTGGCTCGCCTTTTCCGGAGACCAGCAGTTCAGGGATCACGGCACATTTGGACGCTCCCGCCGTTTGAGAAGCTAAGTTGTACATATTGACTTTTGGAAGGATGGAGTCGTTTTTGGTTTCTCTATCAATCAACTTGTGGATGCCTTCACCGGTGTTCTTTTCAAGATACATCAATTGGGACACAACGATCCGGGGATTATCCTTGGTTATGAAAAGGTTGACGGTTTCCCTAGCTTGAGGATTCCGCAAGTACGTGTCAATCAGCGAATAAAGCCCATATTTAGCTGCTTCGTCGCCGATTACGAATACGCGATTGTTCCCGATATGTAACTGACGCGTGTTCTCCAATTCATTGTTAGCCAGTGCCTTCCGCAAGGTGTCTCCTTGAATCGATAGCACACTGATCGGCGGACCGGAGTTCGCATTGCCCCCTGATGTGCCTGAAGCGGAGGCAGCCGGAGTAACGAGTTGGTAGGTCAACTCCCATTGATTATTTTTTCGATCAACGCCGGTTGCCGACACGATCGCTAAATCCGTCAGTTCCTTGTGACTCCAGCATCCGCTAAGGAAAAGGCATATAACAAACGCGAAGATCATCTTCAACCTGTTGAGTGGAAAAATCATGATTTCACTCCTTTTCCGGTTTCTGCCGGGGGGGTTGGGGTTTGAGAGACTTCTTTTGCCGTAGCCGGTTGTTACCGGCAATGCCGTCGGGACGGGTACGCATGCTCCATAATGGAAAGCGAATGAATACGTCCTTCATATTCGTCCAAATCAAGGGAGCGACCGGCATGAGGTACGGCACGCCAAACGAGCGTAGGGAAGCAAGGTGAATGCAAAGCAGCATCAACCCGACCATGACACCGTACAGTCCCAAGGTTCCTGCCAGCAACATCAACGCGAAACGGATAAGTCCCACGGTGACCGACAGGTTCGGGGACGGGATCACGAAATTCGAGATCGCCGTAAAAGAGACGATGATGACCATAGCGGCGGAAATTAGGCCAGCCGCCACAGCCGCCTGACCCAGTACGAGCGCCCCCACGATCGATATCGCTGAGCCGATCGCTTTCGGCATGCGAATTCCCGCCTCCCTTAGCACTTCGAACGTAATTTCCATCAAGAACGCCTCGATCAGGCCGGGGAGAGGAACGCCTTCTCTTTGGGCGACCAAACTAACCAGCAGGGTTGTGGGCAGCATTTCCGGGTGATACGTCGTCACGGCGATATATAATGAGGGCAGCAACAGAGAGACGAAAAAAGCGCCGAAACGGAGCAAACGCAGGAACGAAGCGATGTAAAACCGCTGATAATAATCCTCGCTGGAATCGAAAAAAGTAAAGAAGGTGACGGGGGCAAGCAGCACGAACGGAGAACCGTCAACGACGATAGCGATTTGTCCCTCCAACAAGCCAGCCGTCGCAGCATCGGGACGTTCCGTGTTAAAAATCGTAGGGAAAGGGCTTAACGCCGCATCTTCGATAAATTCTTCGATATATCCTCCCTCCAGGATACCGTCGGTTTGGATCCGGTCGAGGCGTTCTTGAATTTCACGGACAACGGACTCGTCCGCAATGCCTTCAAGATATAAAACAGATACGTTGGTTTGGGTTTGCTCTCCGATAACTTTGTTTTGGATGCGGAGATTCGGCGATTTTAGCCTGCGGCTGATTAAAGACGTATTCGTACGCAGGCTTTCCGTGAATGCTTCCTTTGGACCGCGGATCACATTTTGCGTTGTTGGCTCTGTGATGCTTCTTCGTTCACCGCCGGATGTGCCTGACGCGACGGCTTGTGGATACCCATTCACGAGAATGACGGTATCCCCCTGCATGATTTGCTGCCACAGCGATTCCATGTCCTCCACGATAACAGCAGGCCCTGCAGCAGAAGCGCAGTTTTGAATCGCAGCGAATCTTCCCGCCGAATCCCCGGCATGGGCGGATAGGACGTTCATGAGTGGGTGAAGCAGCGATTCGTTGATCGATGTGAGGTCGACAAGTCCATCGATATATACTAGTGCGCATTCCATTTGGTTCCTGTTTCCAGGAACATGAAAAGAACGGATCACAAGATCCGAACGTTTGGTGGCAGCGGCCCGCAGGCTATCCAGATTATCTTCCAGCCGCAAAGCTAATGGATGAGGCGAGGCGTGTTTCTCCTTGCGCTTTTGCATTACGTCGTTCTCTCCTTTTCATTCATTTTGAGGAGCGTCCCGTTTGCGTTTGAACCCTTGTGTAAGGAGCATGACCAGCAACAGGAGGATAGGCAAAACGATCTGAAAAATCGGAAAATGAAATTTCAGGTTGTGTTCAAAGCCAAATTGGATTTGCTCCATATAGCTTTTGAACATTCTGGCTCCGGCAAAGATAGCTATACCTACGGGAACGACCATTACTTGGCGTTTTACTTTGAACAACTGCGCCGCGGCCAGAACCGCCGCCAAATAATAAGTCGCCTGCTTGAAGAAAACACCTCCGAAGAGCAGCAAGCTAACGAACGGATCCATCCGTTCCAGAATGCCGCCGATTTCGATCAAGCTGGTCCCAAACATGAACGGGATGATATAGGCCCCTGACAAATCACCTAGTACGGCGATAATCAGCACATTGGTAAGAACGATAAAAATGCCGGAGAAGGTATAGGAAATCAGGGTAAACTTTTTGAAGTCGTTAAACTGGGTGACATGTTTCCAGAAGATAAGAAATACGACCATTTCCCCGAAAGGAAAAGAGATGACTTCAGGGACGGCGGCGTTCCATATCGGCATCCATCCCTGTTCGATTAGGGGCAACAGTTGCTTGAGATTAACAAGACCGGAGACGATCATAAGGCCAAACAACACAAGATAGATCAACAGCAGCCAGGGAAGCACTAATTGTCCTACCCGAAAGAATACTTCGATGCCTTGGATAATGGCGTAAGCCCCAACGGCCAACAGCACAATCATCACGACGTCCAGCGGGGTTCCGGGCAGCAGGTACAAAATGACCAAATCTCCGAACTCCCTCACGTTACGAACCGATTTGTAAATGAAATATCCGACGTAAGCCAAGCCTACCGTAAAACCGAGGTATTTGCCGAAATAACGAGTCAGTATTTCAATCAGATCCCAATGTGGGGCGCGACTCTGAATCGGCATCGTGATAAATATCAGGATGCCCATCCCAAGGATCATCGCAATGGCGACAGAGATCCACGCATCATGTTTGGCTTCACTGGCCAGCAGAAATAATGAGGAACTACCGATTTGAAACAAGATGACAATCGAAGCAAGTTGGCCAACGCTAATTTTTTCGTGCAAAATAACTCCACCTCCTACACAACTCATAAACAATGATCCTACTATTACCAGATTCCGCTAAATTTATGAAGAAAGGTTCACCGGATGGGGGGCCAGTAAACAGGGAATCCTATTGGATAATTCTCACTTGAAAGCGAGGGATATCCATGGTACAAACAAAAGGGAACGGCGGAAATGGCCAGCAGGATTCGGATCCGGCGGTTCGACTTAGCCGGTTCAAGGCGGAAGTGATGATGCGCGAGGGGTACAACATCAACCCGGAGCGGCCGGATGACGTGAAGTATGAAGTGGCCAAATCGTTAGGCGTGACGCTCAGGGAAGGCGATAATGGCGATTTGACTTCGGCGAAAGCCGGCAAGGTAGGCGGCGCGATCGGCGGTTCGATGGTCAAGGAGATGATCCGCTTAGCGAAGCAACGCTTGAACGATCAGCCGTAATTTAGAATGGGGGTTCGCCATGGTCATGAACGAATGGGATCAACTGAAGCAGAGCATTTCGAAGGTGTTTACGTTGATTCTAGCGCTCATGGACCATGGGGAAGCCGCCGTATTTTCCAAAGTAGGGATGGAGCCAACTGGCGACCATTTCAACTCGATCATGAAGCTGGAGCTGGCGCAGCCGGCGATACCGTTTAATCCGTTGATCAACGCCGGCGCGATCGTGGTCTCCTCGATGATCAAGGGGGCGAATGCGGAGGAGAAATCGGCGCGCATTCTGGATTTTTTTCGGGAATTGGCCGGAAATTCCGGTTTGAATTACGATGAACAAGTTTACCGCTCAGAGTCGGAGACGGGACATTTGAACCGATCGATGGCTTATTTTTTGCTGGATAAAGGGATCTTGGGCTGCGGCGTGGAAGAGGTGCTGGACATCTACTTCCGCCACTGCTCGATCAAGGTCTGCTGCGAGGATCTGGCTCGGATGGCTCTGGTGCTGGCATTAGACGGAACCGATCCTTTGACGGGAAAGACGCTGATCCCGCGGCGTTACGTGCAGATTGCCAAAACGTTTATGGTCACCTGCGGGATGTACAACGGCTCCGGCGAATTTGCCATCAGCGCGGGGCTGCCGGCCAAGAGCGGCGTGTCCGGCGGGATATTGACGCTAGTGCCCGGACGATACGGGATAGGAGTCGTAGGCCCGGCTTTAAACCCCAAAGGCAACAGCATCGCGGGGGTGCAGTTGATCGAGCGGCTGTCGCGAACCTTGGATTGGAGCTTATTTTAAATAAGGAAAGGGCAGGTTTAGGTGAATCGACATTATCGGGTAATTTTAAAACAAATCGTGCATTGCTCTCATACCCACTTCCATTCGGAGTCGTTACTATAAAGGTTGTAAAGCAGATACTTACGATTCAAATGGGAGGGTTATCAATGTTCAAATGGAAGCGTTTACTGACGGCGCTGGTGGCAGTTACCCTGGTCGGGTCGCTGGCTGCCTGCGGTGGCGGAAACAACAATGCGGCAGAGCCGACGGGAGCAAAATCCGAAGGCAATGCGGCAACAGGATCGGGGAATGAACCCGTCAAGCTACGGATCATGTGGTGGGGGTCTCAGGAACGGCATGAAGCAACTTTGGCTGCCCTTGATTTGTATACGAAAAACAATCCGAACATCACGTTCGAACCGGAATACTCCGGTATGGACGGTTATTTGGACAAGCTGTCCACACAAGCGGCAGCGAAAAACGCGCCGGACATCGTTCAGCTCGATCCAGGTTGGGCGCCGGATTGGGCAAACCGCAAGCAACTCGCTCCACTGGATGCGGTTGATGTGTCGAAGATCGACCCAAAACTGTTAGCCGGCGGACAGCTGGACGGCACGCAATACGCCGTACCTCTGGGTTCCGTTGCTTTCGGGATGATTTACGACAAAGCGGCGCTGGATAAGCTGGGCGTCAAAAATCCGGAGAACGGCTGGACTTGGGATGATTTCTTCGCGCTGGCGAAAGAGTTGAAAGGCAAGCTGCCAGACGGTCAATATTTCACAAAGGATTATGCGGCCAACTACTTTATGTACTCGGCTTATCAGTACAGTAAAGGCAAAGGCATGGTCATTACGGAAGACGGGAAGTTCAACATCGATGAAACGTCCTTCCTGGAATGGACCAAGCATTTCGAGGAGCTTCGCAAGGAAGGGCTGGTACCGCCAGCGGACGTCAACTCTTCTGACAAAGAGTTTGACCCGCAAATGGACCTGATGGTCGCAGGGAAAATCTTGTTCCGTTATAGCTTCTCCAACAACTACAGCGCATGGGACAGCATTAAGAAAGGCGCTTACGCGTTGGTAACGATGCCGCGGGCGGAAGAAGCCGGCGGTTGGCTGAAACCGTCGATGTATCTGTCAGTCTCCGACAACTCTGAGCATAAAGCCGAGGCGGAAGCGTTCATCAATTGGTTCGTCAATGATCCTGAAGTGGCGCAAATTCTGAAGACATCTCGGGGCTTGCCGGTCAACAAGGACAATGCAACTGCGCTGGAATCCAGCATGAGCGACGTCGACAAGGTCGGCATGGGGCTGCTCCGCGCGACCGAGATCGACGGTCAAACCTGGACTGCCGGTGCAGGTGGTTGGACGAATTACATCGATAAGGATTTCCCGCTGGTGCACGATCAATTGAGCTTTAACAAGATCACGCCGGAAGAAGCCTACAAGCAGCTGAAAGAAGCGGCTGCGGCTTACGAATAAGACGTTCGATCCCAGCCCGGAACCGGATTCCCGTTCCGGGCTGATTTTTACCGAGGTGAGGGGAAGGGGGCGCGGAGATCATGTACCGGATTCAGGATATTCTGGATCGGCTGATGCCGGCGGAATCGATAGAGCAAACCGTCGACGGTCTCGTTATCGGCAGGCCGGATGAGGAAGTGCGAGGGATCGCCGTCACGTTTATGGCGACGCAGGCGGCCATTGAACAGGCGGTTTCGCTTGGAGCGAACTTGTTGATTTCGCACGAGGGGGTATTTTACAGCCATCGCTCAGACGGAAATACGTTGAAAGAGGACCCTGTCGTCTGGCATAAGAAGCATCGGCTGGAGGAACTGGGTCTCGCGGTGCTACGGTACCATGACGGTATTCACCGGGAGACGCCGGACGGCATCACGTCCGGGCTGATCGAGGAACTCGGCTGGCAGGACGCGGTGTGCGAATACCAACCAGCTTCCGCGGTACTGGAACTCCAAGCCGCAACGCTTGGTGAGGTCGCTCGCTTGCTGAAAGTGAAGCTAAACCTCCCATATGTACGGTTCACGGGCGATCCGTTGATGCTGTGCCGCAAGGTGGGAGTGCTGGTCGGTTACCGGGGCGGCGGCGAACTGGCGATCCCGCTGCTCAGGGAAGTTGACCTGATCATCGCCGGGGAAGGCCCGGAATGGGAAACGCCGGAGTACGTACGTGACGCCGTTTATCAAGGCAAGAGCAAAGCGATCATCTTCCTGGGCCATGGTCCGAGCGAAACGCCCGGAATGAAACGGCTGGCCCGCGTGCTCCGCGTTGCCTTTCCATCCCTTCTGGTTCATGTGATCGAGAATGAACCGTTATTTCATTGGATCTGACAGGGGGAGAAACCATGAACAAAACAACCGCAAAAGCGGAATATGGATATGACGCTTGGCTACGGTACCGAAGCATCGAACCGGGTGAGCGACGTGAAGAGTTCAACCGATTTAGCGGCATCGTCGTCGAGGGAACCGATGAACCGTTGGCACATACTGCGGCCCGGGAGTTGTCCAGAGGATTAAGCGGGATGCTGGGGCGCGAGGTCTCTGTCCTGGAGCACGCAGGGGATGCTCCTTGCTTTGTGCTGGGGCGGTTGGGACGCAGTCCGATCATCGATGGCATGTTCCCGGAAGGGGAGGCTAGCTTGGGGCTGGGACGGGAGGGGTATGCTCTACGGCATGAGCCCGGTTCCGGGCGGATCGCCATCGGCGCAGATAGCGACGCCGGTTTGCTGTATGGCGCATTTGATGTGCTGCGCCGCATCGGTACCGGACAATCGCTGAAAGGGTTAAATATCGTGGAACGTCCGGTGAATGGGCTCCGGATGCTGAATCAATGGGACAATATGGACGGAAGCATTGAGCGTGGGTATGCCGGTTCCTCGATTTTTTACGAAAAAAACCGATTCACGCAGAACCTGGAGCGCCTTCGCGACTACGCGCGGTTGCTGGCCTCGACGGGCATCAATGCGATTGCCATCAACAACGTGAATGTGCACCGGATCGAAACCGAGCTGATTACAGAGGCGTTATTGCCAGAGGTAGCCAAGGTGGCCGAAATCTTCCGCATGTACGGCATCAAGCTGTTCCTCAGCATCAATTACGCGGCCCCGCTGGAAATCGGCGGGTTATCTACCGCCGATCCGCTTGAACCGGAGGTTGCGGCCTGGTGGCGCGAACGCGCAGCGGAGATTTACCGAACGATCCCGGACTTTGGCGGGTTCTTGGTGAAGGCGGATTCGGAGAACCGGCCGGGACCGTTCACCTATGGGCGGGATCATGCCGACGGCGCCAATATGCTGGCCGAGGCGCTGGAGCCTTACGGCGGGCTCGTGATCTGGCGATGCTTCGTTTACAACTGCAAGCAGGACTGGAGAGACCGCAAGACGGATCGGGCACGGGCCGCCTACGATCATTTCGTCCCGCTGGACGGGCGATTCAAAGAGAACGTCATCTTGCAGGTCAAAAACGGTCCGATCGACTTTCAGGTGCGCGAGCCGGTATCGCCGCTGCTGGGCGCGATGCCGTTGACGAACCAAATGATCGAGTTTCAGGTCACCCAAGAATATACCGGGCAGCAACACCATGTCTGCTATCTCGTACCCCAGTGGAAGGAAGTACTGGACTTTGACAGCCATCTGAAAGGCGAAGGATCGACCGTCAAACGGATCGTGGACGGTACGTTGCACGCCTCCCGTTACAGCGGATTCGCCGCAGTATCGAATATCGGCTGCGACGCCAACTGGACCGGGCATTTACTGGCACAGGCCAACCTTTACGGGTACGGGCGGCTGGCTTGGAATCCGGAGCTTAGCGCCGAAGGCATTGCGGATGAATGGATTCGGCTGGTATTCGGCAGCGACGAGCGGGTGATCCAGGTCATTCGCGGCATCCTCATGGATTCCTGGAGCATTTACGAAAAGTATACCGCCCCGCTGGGCATCGGCTTTATGGTGAATCCGAACCACCATTACGGTCCTAATGTGGACGGTTATGAATACTCGATGTGGGGGACGTATCATTTCGCAGATTGCCGCGGTATCGGCGTTGATCGGACGATCGCGACGGGAACGGGTTACACGTCACAATATGCGGAGCCGAATCAAAGCCGCTATGAAACGCTGGAGACTTGTCCGGACGAGCTGCTGCTCTTCTTCCATCACGTTCCCTACACCCACGTGTTGCAATCCGGCAAGACGGTCATCCAGCATATTTACGATACCCATTTCGAAGGGGTCGAGCAAGCCGGGAAGCTGGCGGAGCTGTGGGCGGGATTGTCCGGCCTGATCGAAGAACCGCTGCATCGGCAGGTCGCTGAGCGATTGGCGGAGCAGGCGGAGCATGCCAAGGAATGGAGAGATCAAATCAACACGTACTTCTACCGTAAAAGCGGCATTCCCGATCAGCAGGGTCGACGGATGTATTGATTTTTTCGTGATATTTTATAAGATTTCGAGGATTCCTCTTCTACAACCGGCCGCGGGCCCGCCCTATACTTGAGTTATAAGCACTCAGAAACTGCAGAGGTGAAGCAAGCATGAAAAGTTCCGCGGCCTTGGCCGTCAAAGACGCGCCAGGAATCAAGAAGCGCCGGCAATTCCTGAAAAGATGGAATGCCCCGGTCGCCGGCTATTTATTTATTTCGCCGTGGTTGCTCGGTTTTCTCGGGTTGACCGCGTACCCGCTGATTTTATCGCTTTACTATTCGTTTACGGATTACACGCTGTTGGAGCCGATCAACTGGGTAGGCACCAAAAATTACGAACTGATCTTTACGGCGGATTCCAAGTTCGTCACCTCGGTCAAGGTTACGTTCCTGTACGTTTTGGCTTCGGTTCCATTAAAGCTGATCGCGGCGCTGCTTGTCGCCATCGTGCTGAACCGGGCGGTGCGGGGAATTGGGTTGTACCGCACGGCGATTTACTTCCCGTCGCTGATCGGAGGCAGTATCGCCGTATCGTTGCTATGGCGTAATATTTTTGGCGTGGACGGCATCTTCAACAAAATCATCGGAGCGTTTGGCCTTGAGGGGAAAGGCTGGATTACCAGTCCCGATACGGCGTTAAGCACGTTGGTTCTGCTTACGGTCTGGCAATTTGGTTCGTCGATGGTCATTTTCCTGGCAGGCCTCAAGCAAATCCCGGGCGATCTGTACGAGGCTTCCGCCGTGGACGGCGCCGGCAAGGTTCGCCAGTTCTTCAACATCACGCTGCCGATGCTGTCCCCGGTCCTGTACTTCAACCTGGTCATGGGCGTCATCAACGCGTTCCAAATGTTTACTTCGGCGTTTGTCATCACGAACGGCGGCCCGATGAACTCGACTTATGTTTATGCGCTCTACTTGTACGAGCGGGCGTTTAGCCGGTACCAGCTTGGTTATTCCTCGGCTTTGGCCTGGATTATGCTGATCATGATCGTTGTGGCTACGCTGATCATCGCAGGGACTTCGAAATACTGGGTGTTCTACGAAACGGAACCGGAAGGGAGAAAAGCCAAATGACTTTCAAATGGAAGCCGCTGATCCGGCACTTCTTCATGATCTCGTTCAGTCTGGTGATGGTCTATCCGGTGCTTTGGTGGATCGGCGCGTCGCTCAAAACAAACGGCGAGCTGGCTTCACCGAATATTTTCCCTTCGGTCCCGCAGTGGAGTAACTTCGTTAAAGGCTGGAATTCGGTGCCTGGCCATTCCTTTACCGATTTCTACCTGAACACATTTGCCCTGGAGGCGGCGGTCATCGCAGCGACGCTGGTATCCAGCACGCTTGTCGCGTTTGGGTTCGGGAGACTGAATTTTCCTCTGAAAAACCTCTGGTTCTCCTTGTTCATGCTCACTTTGATGATGCCGGGGCAGGTATTGATCATTCCGCAATACGCCTTGTTCCACCAACTTGGCTGGGTGAACACGTATTGGCCGTTTATCGTGCCGCATATGCTTGCAGGCGGCGCGGGCGGGACGTTCTTCGTCTTCCTGTTGATCCAGTTCGTACGCGGCATTCCGAAGGAGCTGGATGAATCGGCGAAAATCGACGGATGTTCCTGGTTCGGCATTTACTTCCGGATCGTCATGCCGCTGATGGTTCCGGCTATCGTGACCGTAATGATCTTCTGCTTCCTTTGGAACTGGGACGATTTCCTCGGACATCTGCTGTATCTCAACTCGGTGGATAAATACACGGTCAGCCTGGCGCTGCGGATGATCAACGATTCCCAGTCGGCTCAGGAATGGGGGCAACTGCTGGCGATGTCGCTCGTATCCATCGTTCCGGCTACCTTGATCTTTATGTTCTTGCAAAAATACTTCGTCGAGGGGATTGCCACAACCGGAATAAAGGGATAGGGACGGCGGACGGCCAATTATATAACGGTAAAGCGTGATTTTCCTTCGCGGCTTTACCGTTTTTTCCTTACACCTGAAGGGAGTGCAGTCTTGAGCATGACGAATCCGTTCAAGAAGTTCCGGATCGATAGTTTATTCTTTCGCAGTTTTGCCATCTTTATCGTAGCCGTATTAGCCTGTATTGCCTGGGCCAGCTACCGCATTTCGTCCAATGAGCTGGCGAAGACCAGCTCCCATTATCAGCAGCTGCTGCTGGACGAGCTCAACAACGAAATCACCACCCGGTTGGTGACGATCGAGCAAATCTCGTTGTCGACATCCCGCGATAATGAGCTCATTACGTTTCTGCGCGACCGGCAGGACGAATACGACCGGCATCGCCGGTCCGTCAGCGTGGAGCGTGCCTTAGCCAATCTGACTTATTCGATTCCGATCATTCAAGGAATCGACTTATATATGGAGCGTCCGCTGCGGGGGGACGCCAACAGCTATATCCAATTCCGCGGTTTAGGCGATCTGGCCAAACAGGAGTGGGCGGTGGCGCTCGACAAGAACGACTTTGCCTGGTCCCGTGAGCATGAAATTCCCAGCTTCCAAGGGAATGTGCGAGTGCTTAGCTTCGCGCGTAAAATTGTTGAAGAGGACAAGTACCTCGGCGTGCTGGTCGTCCACGTCAAAGCGAAGGAGATCGAACAGCTGCTAGCCGGGCATTCCGCGCCGGTCAACCGGATGATGATTGACACTTTGGGGCAGCAGACGGTGAAAACCGGTCAGGTGCCGGAGCATACCGAGCTGTCCCAGTGGATCGACGTGAAAACCGACCAGTCCGGGTATATGCATATTCGGGGCCAGCGGGAGCTGGGCGACTCGCTGCTGGTGTATTCCAAGATGCGCGATTCCCATTGGATGCTCGTGGAAATCACGTCCTGGAGCGAAATTACGAAAGGCAGCTTTCGACTGGCGCTGGTCATCGGCATGATAGGAGTTATCGCCATTTTGTTGGCATTGCTGCTGACTCTCTACTTAAGCCGCCAATTTACGAAGCCGATCAAGAGTCTCGTCATGGCGATGCGTCAGTATTTTGTGGGAGGCGGTGGCCCTGCCGGCAGCGGTGGTCATCCCGTGGATCTGCCGGACGATTACGAGAACGAATTTGGTTATCTCTTCGATGGGTACCGCAAGCAGATGGAGCAGATCGAAGAGCTGTACCGCTCGCTGCAGCGGCGGTATGAACAGCAGCGTAAGGCGGAAATCGAAGCGCTGCAGGCCAACATTAACCCTCATTTTCTGTACAATATGCTGGATCAGTTGAATTGGATGGCGATTGAAGCAGGGCAAGACGAGCTGAGCCGGATTCTCGAGCTGATGGGGCGCATGTTCCGGATCGGCTTGTCCAACGGCAATAGCTTCATTACGATCGACGAGGAGCTGGAACATATCCACTGCTATCTGGAGATTCAACAGCTGCGCTGGCAAGCCGGAGGCGGGGGAGAGTTGGACTACGTTATTGATGCGCCGCTCTCCATTCAGGAGTTGTTTATCCCGAAGCTGACGCTGCAGCCGTTCGTGGAAAATGCCATCGTCCATGGGTTTAATGGACGTTCCTGCGGCAAGGTCTGGATCAAACTGGAGGAGCAGCCGGATTTGCTTACCATTACGATCGAAGACGACGGCGCTGGACTGAAACAGGCCGTAGACCGCGAGCGTAAACGGCGGACCGGAGGGTATGGCGTCCGCAATGTGAGGGAGCGGATTGCCGGTTACTTTGAAGGCGCTTACGGCGTGGGATTATCCGAACGTGCGGAAGGCGGCACCCGTGTCGTCATTACGCTGCCGAAACTGCCGGAACCGCCGGTGCCCCCGCTTGGTGAACCGATAGAACCGGGGCCAGCCGCGTGAGCGGGACTCTCGTAAAGATCATCTAGGAGAACAGCCAAGGAGGTAATTGAGGATGTGGAAAATCGCCATCGTCGATGATGAACGCCAAGTGCTGCAAGGTATGAAACGCGCCATTCCGTGGGAACAGCTGGGGGCGGAATGGGTTGGAGAGGCGCTGAACGGCGCGGACGGGCTGGATGTGGTTCGTCAAACCGAACCGGATATCGTGATCACGGACATTTACATGCCGGCGATGAATGGCATCGATATGATCGAACAGCTGCGCAAGGACGGGTATGACGGTAAGGTCATTATTTTCAGCGGCTATTCGGACTTCGAACATGCACGGCAAGCGCTGCGCTTTAATGTCAGCGACTACGTCTCCAAACCGATTAGCGTGCCAACGCTGAAGACGATCTTAACCAAGGTGATCGGCGAGCTAACCGAGGAGGAAGAGAGCCGGCAGAAGCAAGGCGAGATGGAGCGTAAGCTCAGCTTATATGAACCCTTCATCGAAAAAGAGTGGGTCCGTTCGGCCGTCGTTGGCACGCTGGACAGCTCCTATCGGGAAGCGGGTCGGCTGCCGGAGCCCTATCGGTATTGGACAAATTTCAGCCATGTCACGATCGGCATCGACCTGGTCCGGGATGCGCGCGTCAGTGAATTTTCTTTGTCGGACTGGAATCTGTTCCGGTTTGCGATCCGCAATATCGCTTGCGAGGTAGCTCGCAAAATGTTCAGTTCCGTGGAATATACCGAACTGCACAGTACGAGGGCGGTGTTGATGGTCCATCCGCGGCCGGAGGAACCGGCGGAGCTGTTAGACAAGAAGCTGCATGAGCTGGGCGTGAAGCTGATTAATGCGATCAAATGTTATCTCAAGCTAGTCGTACGAGTGGGGATCGGAGGCGTTAAGCGGCAATGGCTTCAGATTCCGGAGTCGACGGAGGAAGCGTTCCGTGCCATCGAGTTAAGGGCGGGACGGCGGGATCCGG
This sequence comes from Paenibacillus rhizolycopersici, assembly GCF_014947195.2. Lineage (NCBI taxonomy): Bacteria > Bacillati > Bacillota > Bacilli > Caryophanales > Paenibacillaceae > Paenibacillus > Paenibacillus rhizolycopersici. Next base: position 118,526 of record NZ_JADCNN020000013.1, read on the forward strand.
CCTACGCGCTTTACGCTTATCAAGAGGACGAAGACGATTACGCGTTCGCGGACAATTTGTTTTCGGTCAAGTTCTATGTGGAATTGGCTTCCGCGTTGAAAGCGTCTCAGGAAGCGGAGGCCAAGAAGCTGGTTGCGGATTACATGAGCCGGTTGGAGCTTCAGAAGGCGATGACGCCTGAATCGGTGCAAATCCTCGCCAGCGAGCTGTGGGGGGTATTTACGTATTGTCTCTATGAAGCCGGCGTATTGCTTAATGATCTCGTGCCCGGCGAACAGATTACGAAGGAGCTGGTTGGTTTGACCGGTCCGGAGCAGCTCACGGAATGGCTGTCGGACAAAATCACGCTCATCTGCAGCAGCCGCCAATGGCGGGGAAACAACAAACACCGGCAGGTGGTGGATTACATGACCGGTTATATCCATGAGCATTATGCCGAGGACATCACGTTGGCGGAGTTGTCGGAGAAGCTCTACATTTCACGCAACCACTTGTCGATCATTTTCAAAAACATCACCGGCGAAACGTTCAACAACTATCTGACCCGGGTTCGAATCGAAAAAGCACGCGAACTGCTGTTGCAGCGTACGATGCTCGTCTATGAGGTGGCTGAGCGGGTCGGCTACAAGAACGTGCCCTATTTCAGCACTTTGTTCAAAAAAATTACCGGCATGAACCCAACCGATTTGATTAAATAGACAACCAGGGGAGAGAGAAATAATGATCAATGTCGCCCTTGTCGGCACCGGCTCGATTGCCGTAACGCATCTTGAGGCATTTACCCGCTTTAGGGACCGCTGCCGGATCACGGCGCTGGTTGATCGGAGCGGAGAGAAGGCGCAGAAGCTGAAGGAACGTTTTAACCTGGATTGCGAGATTTATTCGGATTACGAGGAAATCGTGAACTCTGATTCGGTGGATTTGGTGTCCCTGTGCACCCCTCCGTCTACCCACGCAAGTCTAGCTTCGGCATTCCTGTTGGCGGGCAAGCATGTCTTGGTCGAAAAGCCAATGGCCCCCTCGCTGTCTGAATGCGACCGGATGCTGGAGGCGGCGGCTAGAGGCCATGCACTCTTGTCCATCGTCGGACAAAACCGTTTCTATGACCCGATCCGCCAGGTTAAACAGGTAATCGATACCGGATTGGCGGGCCGCATCGTCCATGCCGAGGCTAATTCCTATTGGTGGCGCGGTCGCAGCTATTACGATGTCGAATGGCGGGGAACGTGGGAAGCTGAAGGCGGCGGCTGTGTGATGAATCATGCGGTGCACCATCTGGATTTGCTGTTGTGGATCAGAGGGATGCCTTCGGAAGTCCTAGCGGTAACCGCCAATACGTCGCACGGCAATTCGCAGGTTGAAGACTTGTCTATCGCGATCCTTAAGTTCCCGGACGGTAGTCTGGCTCAAGTGACCAGCTCGGTCGTCCATCATGGCGAAGAACAGCGGCTTGTCTTTCAGGGGGAGCACGCCAAGGTGGGAATGCCGTGGCAGGTATACGCATCAGCCGAAGGGGATGGTGGTTTTCCGCAGCGGAATCCGGACCTGGAAGCGGAAATCCAGCAAGTGGCCGCAGAGGTCGTACCGCTGAAATATACCGGGCATGCCGGGCAAATTGACGACGTGCTGCGCGCCATTGAAACGGGTACCCGGCAGGTACTGATCGATGGAAATGAGGGACGAAAAACGATCGAGCTCATCATGGCGATTTACGAATCCTCCGCAACCGGGAAGCCGGTTTCGTTGCCGCTGCCGAAGGATTCGATCTTTTACGCGCAGGAGAGCATTCTCAGGAAGGCGCCTCGGTTTCACCCGATGGCGTGAAGAACGCGAAGGAGGGGAGCAAGCATGCCGGTTACTTTCAGTCTCATCGGCGGGGCGGGCTTTCGGGCTCAATATTATTTGCGGATCGCTCAGGCGCTTCCGGATCGATTTCAAATCGGAGGTTTGGTCGTCCGCGACGAAATGAAAGCGCAGGCGATGGAGCGACAGTGGGGCGTGCGGACCTACCGCTCGGTTGAAGCTCTGCTGCAGCAGGAGCAGCAGGACTTTATCGTGTTATCGGTCAGCGGCTCGGAGATGCTGTCCTATCTGCTGCAACTGGCGGAAACGGGAATTCCCGTCCTCTCGGAAACGCCGCCGGCGTCCGACCTTGCCGGGCTGGAGTTGCTTCACTCGCAGTTAAGAGGGAGAGGTGCAAGGATCCAGGTTGCGGAGCAATATCATTTACACCCGATCCAGCAAGCCCGGCTCCAGTTGATCGATTCGGGACGGCTGGGACGAATCACTGAGGCAACCGTGTCCATCTCTCATTTGTACCACGGAGTCAGCTTGATTCGCCGGCTGCTGGGAGTTACCTTCGAAGAAGTGCGAATTCGCGCAATGCGTTTTGATTCGAATTGGGTGCAGGGGCCGACGCGCAGCGGTCCGCCTGGGGAAGATCGACTTGTCCCCTCCGTTCGGGAGCTGGCCTGGCTCGATTTTGGCGATCGGCTGGGGATTTACGATTTTACTCGCGACCAGCATCGCTCCTGGATCCGCTCCAATCATTGCTGCATCCGCGGCGAACGCGGGGAAATCTTCGATTCGCGGGTATTGATCCAGCAAGAGAATACGATTCCCCTGCAGATGGAGCTAAAGCGGGTTAATAAGGGCGAACAAGAGAACCAGGAAGGGTATCATCTGCAAGGCATATTGGGCGGAGAACAGTGGTTGTATACGAATCCGTTTGCGCCGGCCAGATTATATGATGACGAGCTAGCCATAGCGGCCTGTCTGGAGAAGATGGGCGAATATGCTCAAGGCGGTCCCGCTTTTTATGAATTATGGGAAGCGGCGCAGGATCATTATCTCGGGATGATGATAGAACGCGCGATCCTTACCGGGGAGACGGTGGTTGCCGCACGCCCGAGTTGGGGCTAAAATTTCTTATAAAAAAAGAGTTGACCTTCACGTTACGTCAACGTTTATCATGAGTGTTGTCAGGAGGTGAGCACATGGAATACACCATTCAGAAGCTGGGCCGGCTTGCCGGAATTAGCACCCGGACGCTGCGTTATTACGATGAGATCGGTATTCTGAAGCCGGCAAGAACGAATTCGTCGGGGTACCGCATCTACGGTCAGCGGGAAGTGGATCTGCTGCAGCAGATTTTGTTCTATCGGGAGCTGGGCTTAAGCCTTGAGGCTATCCGGTCGATCGTCACCGATCCCGGTTTTGATGGTCCCCGTGCGCTGAAAGAACACCGTAATCAACTCCTTGACAAACGCATGCAATTGGACGCCTTAATTGCCAATGTGGAAAAAACGATTGCGTCGCAGGAAGGGAGAATCTCAATGAGCGATCAAGAAAAATTCCAAGGATTCAAAAAACAGCTGATCGAGGAAAACGAGCAGAAATATGGCCGGGAAATCCGCGAAAAATACGGGGAAGATCAGGTCGAGAAGTCCAATCGGAAGCTGATGAACATGACGGAAGAGGAATACGAGAAGGTGACGCAGCTGTCGAACGAAGTAAATGCTACTCTGGCTGAGGCCTTCAAGACGGGCGACCCCGCCGGCGAACTTGCCCAGAAAGCCGCTGATTTGCATAAGCAATGGCTGACGTTCTATTGGAGCGAGTACAGCAAAGAAGCTCATGCCGGGCTGGCTCAAATGTACGTGGATGATGAGCGCTTTAAAGCTTATTATGATAAGGACCAGTCAGGTATGGCCGAGTTTCTGCGAGATGCGGTTCAGATTTACACCGGGATGAAATCTTAGGGAAACATAAAGCTCTCCTTTCCGCTTGGCGGAGAGGAGAGCTTTTTCGTTACGAATGGGTTGGTTTACGCCCAGTTCCCTTGGCGGAACACCGGCTCGATCGTGCCATCCGCCAGCTCGCCGTCGATATCGAGCTCCGCGGAGCCGATCATAAAGTCGACATGCGTTAGGCTGACGTTGGCGCCTTTGGCAAGCAATTCTTCTTTGCTTAGCTTGGCGCCGCCTTCGATATTAACGGGATAAGCGCTGCCGAGAGCAAAGTGGCAGGAGGCGTTCTCGTCGATTCCGGTGTTGTAGAATATCCGGTTCAACCGGGAGATCGGCGAGTCGTGCGGCACGAGGGCAATTTCGCCAAGATGCATCGCCCCTTCGTCCGTATGGAGCAGGTTTTCCATATGCTCCCGGCCGGATTTCGCGTCATAACGGACCACTTTGCCGTCCTTGAACGTCAGCGTCAGACCTTCGACGAGCTGGCCGTTCAAATTCAGCGGCATCGTGCTGGCTACGGTACCGTTCACACCGGTGCGATGCGGCATGGAGTAAATTTCCTCAGTTGGCATATTAGCGACGAAATAGTCGCCGGCCGCGTTGTAATCACCGCCGCCCAGCCATAAATAACCCTCGGGCAGCTCCACCTGAAGATCGGTGCCCGGAGCGCGGTAATGCAGCTTCTTGTACCGCTTGGCATTCATATGTTCCTGTCTTTCCTTCAACTGCTTGATATGCTCGTGCCAAGCGGCGATCGGATCCTTGCGGTCGACGCGGTTCATGTGGAATACCGCCTCCCACATGGCCGGGATTCGTTGTTCTTCGGGCAGATCGGCAAACACTTTGTTCGCCCAGGCCTGGGTCGGGGCTTTGATCAGCGACCAGGTGATCCGGTTGTTGCGCGTTTGGGCGGAATGCTTCTCGCGTGCTTTGGCCGCCGCTTTGACCGCGGTGGACACTTTGGATGATGAGATGCCTTGGAACAGCTCGGGATCCGGCACCTTAACCCGCAGGATCGCGCCGCCTTCCTCCCCGAATTGTTCCGCCATGTCTGCGAGCCACTGCGGATAATAGGACAAGGATTCGTCCGACGCGTGCTCGTAGCGGATGCGCGTCGTTTGCTCGTCCTCCCAGTCGACGTGAACGTATTTGGCTCCCGCATCGTAGGCTTTGGCCACCAGCAAGCGCGCAAAGTCCACGGTTTCCAGCGGCGCCGTAAGCATCAAGTTTTGGCCGGGCTGGATATTGACGCCAACCCGGATAACCAATTCAGCGTATTTTTCAAGAAGAACCTCGAAAGCTTCCATAGTTGTGACTCCTCCCGTATCGTTTATTTTCCTATGTACAAACAATCCTTATTGTAGCATGAACGGGCGGGGAGTGAAAAAAGATGCCGAGAGCACTCCGCTAATCGCTAACGGAACTGAGAGACGTTATTTAGCTGCAAATACGAAACTATGAGCTCTAACGGAACGAGGAGACCTTATTTCGTCGAAATTGGCCCCAGCAGCTGCCTTTTTAGGCGAATAGCGGCTTCTAGTTCCGTTAAATTGGGAAATGACTGAGAAATACTCAAATAGCGGCTCTACGTTCCTTTAGAAAGAAGCTAGAGAGATAATGTATAGTCACGGCAGAGTTCTTTGACTTGTTAGCGGAGTTTGGAAGCGAATGGTGCTGTGAGTTTATACGCAACGAGGAGACCTAATTTGGGTCCGGTCAGTTTATACCTCCTTAATATTCGGGTGTTATGTTTAACCTAAATTTATTCATGACGTCATGAAGGAGGTCGATTTCGATGCGCTTGATCGTAGCGGGCGGCGACGGTTTTTGCGGGTGGCCGACGGCGCTGTACTTATCCAAACGTGGACATGAGGTGGCCATCATCGATAATATGGCAAGACGCAAATGGGACGAGGAGCTGCGCTCCAATTCCTTGACCCCGATCGCTTCGCTGCAGGAGCGGGTGGAACGCTGGAAGGAGCTGACGGGACGAACGATCCGCGTGTTCAACGGCGACTTGAATCATTATGATTTTCTGGCCGAAGTGATGCGCCAGGTGCGTCCGGATGCCTTCGTGCATTTTGCCGAACAACGCTCTGCTCCTTACTCGATGATCGACCGCGAACATGCGGTGTTCACCCAGGCCAACAATGTCATTGGGACGTTAAATGTCGGCTATGCCATTCGCGAGTTTGCCCCTGATTGTCATTTAATCAAGTTGGGGACGATGGGGGAGTACGGAACCCCTAATATCGACATCGAAGAAGGCTACATCGAAATCGAACATAACGGCCGCAAGGACGTGCTGCCTTATCCGAAACAGCCGGGTTCCTTTTATCACCTGTCGAAGGTGCATGACAGCCACAACCTGATGTTTATGTGCCGAGTTTGGGGCATCCGGGTGACGGATTTGAACCAAGGTGTCGTTTATGGCTTGCATACGGAGGAAACCCAGCTGGATCCGCTCCTAATCAACCGTTTTGATTACGATGGAGTGTTTGGGACGGCATTAAACCGGTTTCTCATCCAGGCAGCGATTGGGCATGATTTGACCGTGTATGGGAGTGGCGGGCAAACCCGGGGATTTCTAAACATCACGGATACGGTGCGATGCATAGAAATTTCGGCGAATCATCCGGCGGATTGCGGAGAGTTCCGCGTGTTCAATCAGTTTACGGAGGAGTTCTCCGTGCTGGATTTGGCCGAGAAAGTGAAGCGGGTGGCGGAGCGTGAAGGATACCCTGTGGGCATCGCCCATTTGGAGAATCCGCGGATCGAAAAAGAAGCCCACTATTACCACGCCAAGAACACCAAGCTGCAGGAGCTGGGACTCGAGCCGAATCTGTTGACGGACGAGGTGCTGCTGGATATTTTTCGTACGGCCGTGCGATATCAAGACCGCGTTGTGAAGGATAATGTGCTCCCCAGCGTAAAGTGGGGATAACAAGGAGGCGAGCCGTCTATGAAGATCGCGATGGTGACGGAGACGTTTTTTCCGTCGACGAACGGGGTCGTTACTCGGTTAACGCACTGCATTCGTTGGCTTACACGGCAGGGCCATGAAGTGATCGTTATTGCACCCGACCAAGGTGTTGGGGCTTTTGCGGGGGCACAAATTTACGGCATCCCGTCATTTCGCTTCTTCCTTTACCCCAATCTTCCCCTTTCGCTGCCTGGGCGCAAGGTGGGCAAGCTGTTGCGCGCGTTTTCGCCGGATGTAGTTCATGTGGTGAATCCGGCGATGTTAGGCGCCGCCGGCGTCTGGTTCGGACGCCGCTATCCCCTTGTTGCTTCCTATCATACCCACGTTCCGCAATACGCCGATTTCTATAAGTTGCCTTGGCTGAAGCCGGCGTTATGGGGCTATCTGCGTCTGCTGCATAACCGCGCGGACCTGAACCTCTGCACGTCGGAGGCCGTGCGGGGGGAGCTTGAAGCGCGGCGGTTTCGGAACGTGAGGCTATGGAAGCGGGGCGTCGATCCGGAGCTGTTCGGCCCGCATCGACGCAGCAAAACCATGCGCCTGCGGCTGTCCGGCGGGGAGCCGGAGAAACGGCTCCTGCTGTACGTCGGCCGCCTGGCGGCGGAGAAGGAGATCGAGCGGCTGCGCGATCTCCTGACCGCTTCCAGCGGATTCCGGCTAGCCGTCGTTGGAGACGGCCCGCATCGCCCTGAGCTGGAAGCTTATTTTGCCGGTACGGGCACCGTGTTTACCGGCTTCCTGCACGGGACAGAGCTCGCGGAGGCGTATGCCTCGAGCGATGTGTTTGCGTTTCCGTCGGCCACGGAAACGCTGGGGCTGGTGCTGCTGGAGGCGATGGCCTCGGGCTTGCCCGTGATCGCCGCCGCCAGCGCGCCCACCCGGGAGCAGGTCGCCGAAGGGACGACCGGCTTCCTGTACGAGCCCGGCGCAGCGGACGGGCTCGTAAGGGCGGCGCAGCCGCTGCAAGACGGCGAGCGGCTGCGCCGGATGGGCGCCGAGGCCCGGGCAGAGGCGAGCCAGCTGGGCTGGGATGAACCTAGCCGCCAGCTGTTGGAGTTGTACCGCCAGGCCATACTGGAGCGCGAGCTGCGACGAGCAGGGACGCTTAAACGGAAACGAATCAATAAAGCCGCGAACAAAACCAATAGCCAATAAGGTATAACCCCGTGTCTTCACGGGCTTTTTTTTACTTATGACGGGGATTGTCATTTTATTGGCACACTTGGATAAGGCTGATTTTAGAACCTGGTACTATTACGTGGTATAATGAGTTCCATAGATGAGTTTCTCATATAAATAGAACTCGATACGGTGAGTTTTGAAGGGGATTGGTAATTTGAAACCATATGAACAGTGGATCGCTCCCGAATACTACAATGTTACCGCGGAAATGGAACGTCATGATCCTGAAAAAATCGCACTAAAATGGCTCAGTGAACAAGGGGAGTACGAGGAAATTACGTATGGAAAGTTGGTGGCTATGGCCAACCGTTTAGCCGGCGGATTAAGTGAATTGGGATTGCAGCCAGGTGACCGCGTGTTGGTAATGATGCCCCGACATATTATGGCCTATGCGATCTACCTGGCTTGCTTGAAGTTGGGAGTGACGATCATTCCATCTTCGGAAATGCTGCGGGCGAAGGACCTGGCTTACCGTCTGCGTCATTCTGAGGCGCGTGCAGTAGTCGTATGGCATGGCGTGACGGCGGAGGTCGATAAGATTGGCGATGACTTGCCGTCGCTCGCCTTCCGCTTATTAGTAGGTTCCGACGCACAGAAGGACACGCACTCGAACGGCTGGACCCCGATCGAAGCCCTGATGGATGGGCAGCCGGATACTTTTGAAGCCGTCAAGACGCATCGCGATGATATGGCTGTGTTGGCCTATACTTCCGGAACGACAGGAAATCCGAAAGGCGTCATGCACAGTCATGGGTGGGGGTATGCGCATTTACGTATTACGAGATCCTGGCTGGATATCCGGGACGACGATACCGTATGGGCAACGGCGGCACCGGGCTGGCAAAAGTGGATTTGGAGCCCGTTTCTGTCGGTTCTGGGGAACGGTGTGACGGGATTCGTGTATCATGGTTCTTTCCAAGCGGGGCGGTATTTGAAGCTCATTCAACAATACGGCATCCGGGTATTATGCTGTACACCAACGGAGTATAGGATCATGTCAAAGACCGATGGACTCGAGCATTACGATTTGTCCGGTCTACGCAGCGCCGTTTCAGCTGGGGAACCGTTAAACCAGGAAGTGATCCGCAAGTTCAAAAATGTGTTTGATATCACGATCCGTGACGGTTATGGTCAAACGGAAAGTACTCTTTTGATCGGAAACCTGAATGACACCCCGATACGGCTCGGCTCGATGGGCAAAGCCATTTCACCGGGCGTAGTGGAAATCGTTGACGAGGAAGGTTTGCTTCTGCCAACCGGAGTCGTAGGGAATATTGCGGTTCATGTCGACATGCCCGCCTTGTTCAAAGCGTATTATTTGGATCCCGAACGGAGGGAGCTGAATGTTCGCGGCTCTTATTTTGTGACTGGGGATCGGGCACAAAAAGACGAGGAAGGGTATTTCTGGTACGAGGGACGCGGGGATGACATTATTATTAGCTCCGGTTATACGATCGGCCCGTTCGAAGTGGAAGAGGCGTTGATGAAGCACGCGGCCGTGAAGGAATGTGCGGCGGTAGCGAGTCCGGACGAACTGCGCGGTCATATCGTCAAAGCCTTTGTAGTGCTGAAGGAAGGTGTCCGGGGCAGCGCTGAATTGGTAAAAGAACTGCAAGCCCATGTTAAAACATGGACCGCGCCCTACAAATATCCGCGTCAAATTGAATTTATCGATGATTTGCCGAAAACCAACACAGGGAAAATCCGCCGTGTGGAGCTACGTGAGAGGGAGGAACAGGCTTTTCGGCAAAGATGATATGGCTTAGCGTCGTGCATGATTTCAGCCTTTTCTTCGCATCCTAAGAGCATTATCGCTAGAGGAGGCTGAACATGGAAAACCCGTTTTCCAGCATGCAATCGCAAAACCCCATCTCACTCGCGCAGCAGTCGGTCAAAAAAGCGCATCGTGCGGTAACCCAGGCTCAATCGCATCCTAGTGAAGAAACGGTGGAGGGCGCCCGCAACGCTATCGAAAAAGCGGAGAACGCCATCGCCCAAGCTGATGGCCGAATGAATCCCGAGCCGATGGAGCGAGCTAAAGAGGATTTGGCCGAAGATCAGGCGGCATTGGCGGAAGCGGAGAACCAATTGAATTCATGAATATTTGACGAATGGCGAAAAGCCGGCAGCGAATTCACGGTAAGGTGTGAATCGCAAGCCGGCTTTTGTTTGTTGGTGAATTAGCAACCGGTGACCGGAGCGCAGCACTTACTGGACTTGGCCATGGCATCGTTAAATAGCTTAACGGAACGGAGGACGGATTCTTTTTCAAACTCGCTCATATAGGAAAAGACCTCATCCAGATATTCATTCATCTGCGTATCTATGGTCGTAGCGATGAACTTGCCTTCGGTAGTCAGTGATAAGGTTTGGACTCGGCGATCGTCGGGGTCGGTCGTTTTCTCTACCAGGTTCAGCTTCGTTAGAGATTGGATCTGGCGGCTAAACGTCGTAATATCCGTACCGAGTGCGTCGGCGATCTGCTGCATGGACGGTTTATGGCGATGGTCGATCTCATATAAGATATGACTTTGAACCAAGGAGATGTCGCAGCCACCTACGGTGCAGCAATTCCGGTTTAGTAGTCCGAAACGACGGGTCATGATTTGGAACAACTCACGTGGATTCTCCATTTGTGTAACTCACCCCTTGCTTCATTTATAGCATCAATTGTTTGCAAGATGCAAGTTTTTAAAGGGCGAACGAATTACTTTTGTTTGATCACGCTTGGAAAGATTTGCTCCTTGCACGTTAACTTGCGAGAATGATATATTAGTTATCCGGCCCACGGAAGTCATCGCAAATTAATGACCTTGAAAGGGACGGAGCGGAGCTGGAACGTACAAGTGATGAGATAGTTTGGAAAAACTTACGCCTTGAACCCAACCTCGTTGATATGATATATTAGATGTCCTGCCGGATGAACGGTAGGCGGTAAGCGAAATGGAAGGATTTACTTCTTGCAATTAAGCTTGCTGAAGTGATATGATATAAAAGTTGTCGCC